>JAKURV010000007.1 GCA_022452035.1 Acidimicrobiales bacterium
GACCACGCCCAGCATCTCCGACGGAGCGGCGAAGACCTCGGAGAAATCACCAATTAGCCAGGCGACCAGCACCCCAGCCAGCAGACCCAGCAACATGGCCGTCCCACCAATTGAAGGGGTGGGGGCCGTGTGAACGTTGCGCTCGTCGGGGGCGACCAGCAGACCCGAGGCTACGGCGAACCGTCGGACCAGGGGCGTGGCAGAAGCGGTGACCGCAGCGGCCACCGCTCCGACGGCAAGATGGGCCAGCACTCCGGGCATCATCGATCGACTCCGACGCCCGACCCGAAGGCGGCTTCGGTCAGCCTCCGTAGACCGGGAAGCGGGCGCAGAGGGCGTTGACGTCGGCCCTCACGGCGGCGATGACCTCATCGTCGTCGCGGCCTCGCAAGGCGCGCGCTATGAGGTCGGCGATCTCGACCATCTCCTCCTCGGCCATACCCTGAGTGGTGGTCGACGGGGTACCGATCCGCACGCCGCTGGTCACGAACGGCGACCGGGGATCGTCGGGCACGGTGTTCTTGTTGAGCGTGATGCCGGCCCGGTCCAGGGTGGTCTGGGCCACGGCGCCCGTGACGTCGGCGTCAAACGTCCGTAGGTCGACGACCATCAGGTGGTTGTCGGTACCCCCGGTGACCAGGCGAAACCCGTGGCCCACCAGAGCGCCGGCCAGCACCGAGGCGTTGGCCACGATCTGGCGGGCGTAGTCGGCGAAAGAGGGGTCGGCCGCCTCGCGAAAGGCCACAGCCTTGGCGGCAATGTGGTGCTCTAGCGGGCCACCCTGTGAGCCGGGGAATACGGACTTGTCGATTGCCGCGGCGTGCTCCTCGCGACTCAGGATGCAGCCGCCACGCGGACCGCGCAAGGTCTTGTGGGTGGTGAAGGTGACGATGTCGCAGTACGGCACTGGGTTGGGATGCACGCCACCGGCAATGAGCCCGGCGATGTGGGCGGCGTCGAACATGAGCAGGGCCCCAACCTCGTCGGCGATCTCCCGCAGCGGTGCCGACTCGATGACGCGCGGATAGGCCGTGGCCCCTGCCACGATCAACTTGGGCCGGGACTCCCTGGCCTTATCCCGGAGTTCATCCATGTCGATGCGCTCGTCGCTACCGGTCAGGCCGTAGGACACGAAGTCGTACAGCTTGCCGCTGGCGTTGACTGGCGAGCCGTGGGTGAGGTGCCCGCCGTGGTCGAGGCTCAGGCCCAGAACGGTGTCTCCGGGCTGGAGCAAGGCCTGGTAGACGGACATGTTGGCGTTAGCACCCGAGTGGGGCTGCACGTTGGCGTGGTCGGCCCCGAACAGGGCCTTGACCCGCTCGCGGGCCAGGTCCTCCACCTCGTCGACGTGCACGTTTCCGCCGTAGTACCGCTTGCCGGGGTAGCCCTCGGCGTACTTGTTGGTCAGCACCGAGCCGCTGGCCTCCAGTACGGCCGGCGAAGCAAAGTTCTCCGAGGCGATCAACTGCAGGGTCGTGTTCTGACGTTCGAGCTCGAGGGCGACGTAGCCGAAGAGCTCGTCGTCTCGGGAGGAGGGCCAGGGCATGGGGACCACCTGATGGTCGGGAGCGGGGGTCGCTCTCTGGTCGGTTCTGGTGGGCAGCACCGTCGTCGACCCCTTGAGTCAACGAGTTGCGCTACCGCGCCGGGAGGCTACCGGGCGAGATGGTAGGCCGTAACCGGGCGGGTCACCCGCTGACCAAGACGTCGGCCAGCCCGTCCACTGCGGGGTCGGGTGGGGCACCGGAACGGCGAGCCACAACCAGGCGGCGCACCCCGATGGGGCGGCGCCGCACCCTGGCCAAAGGCTCGGGGCCGGCCTCAGCTTGGGCTTCGGGCAGGACGGACCAGCCCATGCCGAGGCGGACCATCTCGCGCAAAACGTCGGGCTGGTTGGACTCAGCGACGACGTCGAAGGGGGCACCAAGGACGGTGAGGCCTGCGGCGATCACGCCCCGGGTGTGGGAGCCGGTGGGATAGGTCACCCACGGCCCCCATTCCTCAGGGGGTCCGCCCGCTGCGCCGTCCGGTGCGTAGGCGTGGAGGGGTTCCTCCAGGCACAGGACGGTGTCGATCCCCTCGGCGGGATCGGACGGCTCCACACAGACGACCAAGTCCAGGTCACCGACCCGCAGGGCGTCAAGGAGGGATCCGGAGGGGGCCACGGTGAGGCGCAAGTCCAGGTCGGGATGGGCCCGCCGGTGGGAGCGCACCGTCTCGGCCCGATGGTGGACGGCCACGGCGTCGATTGCCCCGAGGCGGACGGCACCCGCCGTCCCGGTCCGGCGGGCCTCAGCCCACCGGGCCAGGTCCCGGGTCTCGGCCACCACCCTCCGGGCGTGGGCCAGAACCTCGCCGGCCTGGGGTCGCAGCCGGGTGAGGCGGCCGTGGCGCTCAAATAACGGGACACCGA
Organism: Acidimicrobiales bacterium; assembly: GCA_022452035.1. NCBI lineage: Bacteria > Bacillati > Actinomycetota > Acidimicrobiia > Acidimicrobiales > Acidimicrobiales bacterium. The sequence goes on from JAKURV010000007.1 coordinate 2,414, forward strand.
CCCGTCGCTCCAGCTCGGCCAGACCCTGAGTGAGGGCCGAGGGGGTAACCCCCACCGTGGCGGCCGCGGCGGCTCGGGTGGGCGCTGCAGCGACGGCCACCAGGTACTCCAGCTGCTGAACGGTCAGGTTGGGGAGCGTCGGTGTATCGGCCATGAATGGGAGCCTCCGGTCCGCGAGGCTTCGCCGACCCTGTCCGACAATTTAGTTCTTCTGAATCTTACTCATCTTTGTTTCTGATCTGCTTATCCTGTGGGCCATGAACACCCCCCTCGACATCGCCCCCGCCACCGGACGCCTCGGAGTCCTCACCCCCGGAATGGGCGCCGTGGCCTCCACCTTCATCGCCGGAGTGATCGCTGCCCGCAATGGCCTCACCGCCCCTGTCGGCTCGGTCAGCCAGATGGCCCATATCCGCCTCGGCAACCGCGACGAGGACCGCAACCCGCTTATACGGGAGTTCGTTCCCCTGGCCGGCCTGGACGACCTGGTCTTCGGCGGCTGGGACCCGATCTCGGCCAACGTGCTGGAAGCGGCCCGCACCTGCGGTGTGCTGGAAGAAAGGGACCTCGCCCCGGTGTCGGCCGAGTTGGAGGGCATCGTCGCCATGGACGCCGTCTTCGACCAGCGCTGGGTCAAAAAGCTAGAGGGATCCCGGGTCAAGTCCGAGACCGCCAAGTGGGACCAAGCCCAGGCCCTCATCGCCGACATTGAGCGGTTCCGCACCGAGAACGAGTGCGACCGCCTGGTCATGGTTTGGTGCGGCTCGACCGAGGCCTACCAGGAGTCCAGCGCCGTCCACGAAACCGTCGAGGCGTTCGAGGCTGGCCTACGGGCCGACGACGAAAACATCTCACCTAGCCAGATCTACGTGTACGCCGCCCTGATGAGCGACGTCCCGTTCGCCAACGGCGCTCCGAACCTGAGCGTGGACCTGCCGTGCATGATCGAGTTGGCCGCCCGCCATGGCGTGCCCATCGCCGGCAAGGACTTCAAGACGGGCCAGACCCTCATGAAGACCCTCCTGGCTCCCGGTTTCAAGGCCCGGATGCTCGGCCTGCGCGGCTGGTACTCCACCAACATCTTGGGAAACCGGGACGGCGAGGTCCTGGACGATCCGGAGAACTTCAAGACCAAGGAGGTCTCGAAGCTGGGCGTGCTGGACGCCATCCTCCAGCCCGACTCCTACCCGGATCTCTACGGCAACATCGACCACGTCGTGCGGATCAACTACTACCCGCCTCGGGGCGACAACAAGGAGGGGTGGGACAACATCGACATCTTCGGGTGGATGGGCTACCCGATGCAGATCAAGGTGGACTTCCTGTGCCGTGACTCGATTCTGGCCGCACCGATCGTCCTGGACCTGGCGCTCTTCTTGGACCTGGCCCACCGGGCCGGCCAATCGGGTGTGCAGGAGTGGCTTTCCTTCTACCTGAAGGCCCCACAGGCGGCCACTGAGGCCGGACCCGAACACGACCTGTTCATCCAGCAGACCAAGCTCAAGAACACCCTCCGGGAGTGGATGGGCGAGGAGCCCGTCACCCACTCCGAGGCCGGCTGACCGGCCCCAACCGCTGGCTCAGGCGGGGACGGGCTCGAGGCGCCGCCACGTCGGTATCGGCAGGCGTGGTCGTCTCCACGGGAACGAAGGCTAGATCCGGGTCTGGCGCTCCGCCCAGTACTCGTCCTTGAGGAGCCGCTTGTAAAGCTTGCCGGTGGGGTGCCGGGGTAGCTCGTCTCGGAAGTCGACCGTCCGGGGACACTTCACGTCAGCGAGTCGGGCGCGGCAGAAGGCAATCAGCTCGGCTGCCAGATCCGGGCCAGCGGAATCTGGGGCGACTGGCTGGACCACCGCCTTGACCTCCTCGCCGAAGTCGTCGTTCGGGACGCCGATCACGGCCACGTCGAACACCGCCGGGTGCATGGTGAGGACGTTTTCGGCCTCCTGCGGGTAGATGTTCACCCCACCGGAAATGATCATGTAGGCCTTGCGGTCGGTCAGGTAGAGGTAACCGTCCTCGTCGAGGCGGCCCACGTCGCCCAAGGTGCTGGTGTTGGCGTCCAGTTTCGCCCCGGCGGTCTTCTCCGGGTCGTTGTGGTACTCGAAACTGGAGTTGCCCCGGAAGTACACCCCTCCCTCCTCGCCGACCGGCACCTCGTTTCCGTCATCGTCGAGGATGATCACCTCGCCCAGCAGGGCCTTTCCGACGGTGCCCGGGTGCTCCAACCAGTCCTGCGAGTTGGTGTAGGTAAGGCCGTTGCCTTCAGTGCCGGCGTAGTACTCGTGCAGCACCGGGCCCCACCATTCGATCATCTGTCGCTTCACCTCGACCGGACAGGGCGCGGCGGCGTGGACCGCGGAGACGAGGCTGGACAGCTCGTACCGTCCCCGGACCTCTTCAGGGAGCTTCAACATCCTGACGAACATGGTCGGCACCCATTGGCTCCAGGTGACGTCGTGGTCCTGGATGGCGGCCAGGGCCCGCTCGGCATCGAACCGCTCCATGACCACGATCGTGCAGCCCATGCGATGAGCTCCAAGGCAAAAACGCAGCGGAGCAGCGTGGTAGAGGGGTGCTGGTGACAGATACACCGAACCGGTCGTGGCCCCGAAGAGCGCTTCGGCCATCATGGTGATCGAGTCGGATGCACCTAACGCTCTGTCGGACATTGGGCGCTTGACGCCCTTGGGCCGGCCCGTGGTGCCCGAGGAGTAGAGCATGTCCTCGCCTTCTGTCCGGTCGGGAAGCGGCTCGGCAGGCTGGGCAGCCACCGCCTCCTCGAAGCAGGCATAACCGTCGATGGCGCCACCGAGTACGTAGCGGGCCTCGACTCCAGGTGTGGCGGCGTCGATCTCGACCACTGCGTCGGCCTTGTAGGGCGAGGTCACGAAGGCCCGGGCCCCACAGTCGTTGACGATGTAGGCAATCTCGTCGGCGGTTAGCCGAGACGAGATAGCCGTGTAGTAGAGCCCGGCGTAGTGGGCCCCCCAGGTCACGGCTAGGAACTCGATGCGGTTCTCCAGACAGAAGGCGACGTGGTCGCCCGGTTTGATGCCCAGGCTGCGGAAGAGCTGGGAGATGCGGTTCGCCTCAGCGTCCAGTTCGGCGAACGTCATGGCCTGACCAGAACCGGTCATCACGATGGCCGGACGGTCGGGACTTTCGATGGCCCAGCGGCCCGGGTACTGGAGGTCGTCGTCCATGTCGCCGGAACCTACCGATCCGGGATCGGCCGGTCGGCAGCGGGGACAGGGTCACGAGCCGAGCAAGATGTCACAGCGCTCACTTATTGTCCGTCCATGGCAGCGGAGATCCTGCGGACCAGGTACGGACGACCGGCGACGGACGCCCTGGCCGGAGCGGTCCAGGACCTCCAGGGCAGCGACCCGCTGGCCCCGGTGACCATCGTCGTCGACAACCACGCCACAGGCCTGATGGTCCGCCGACGCCTAGCCGCCCGTGCCGGAGGCCTGGCCGCGGTGGACGTTGTTACCCTCCTCGACCTGGCCCGGTCGCTGTCTGCCGGCTCACCCCGGTTGACCGGTCGGCGCCCGGTCAGCGACGCCGTCGTCCTCGCCGCCACCCGGCGGCTCCTGACCGAGCATCCTGGTGCGTTCGACCGCGTGGCCGACCACCAGTCGGTCGCACGCTCGGTGGTCGCCGCCCACCGCAACCTCCGCGAGGTCCACCGCAGGGCACTGGATCGCCTGGCGGCCAGTGGCGACATGCTGGCCGACCTGGTGGCCCTGCACCGGGGTCTGGTCGCACGGCTTCGGGAACGGTTCCACGACGAGCGCGAACGAGCTGACGTGGCTGCCCAGTTGCTCGCCGACGGGATGGTCGAGATGCCCCCCGTCGTCCTCCACCTCCCGGGCGACCACGTGGCCTCGGAGCGGCGACTCCTCTCGGCCCTGGCCGAGGCTTCCCGGGTGATCGCCATCGTCGGCGACGCCGACGCCCCCGATGGCACGGTGTCGGCGGACCCCCGCCTCGACGCGTTGGCCGCCACCCTCGGCGCCCAGGTTCCCGAGGCCGGGCCGGCCGGTTCCCGAGCGGCCCTCCTGGTGGCATCGGTCCCCGAACAGGACGAAGCGGTCCGGCACGCCATCCGCCGCATCGTCGAGGCGGCAAAGGGTGGGACGTCACTGGACCGGATCGTCCTGGTCCACCCGTCCTCAACCGATGACGCCCGCCTCGTCCAGGAGCGGCTCTCTACGGCGGGAATCACCTTCCACGCAAGCGGCGTCCGACGACTCGACGAGACGGTCGTCGGACGATTCCTGGTCGGCCTCCTGGGTCTGCCTGATCGGAACCTCCGACGAGGTGACCTCTTGGCCTGGATGGCCGACGTCCCCCTCTGGGATCCCGACCACGACCTGGTCCCGGCCAGGGCCTGGACCAGGCTGGCGCTCCGGGCCGGCGTGGTCGGAGGCCTCGACGACTGGACGATCCGACTCTCCCGGCTGGCAACCGAACTGGAAGACGAGGCCGCCGAGGAGGCTGACGAGGAAGCCCGGCCGTGGCTCGTTGAGCGACTGGCCTCCGAAGCCGAGATGGCCCGACGACTCCTCGGCTTCGTCGGGAGGCTCGATCGGTCGCTGATGGAGTTAGCCGACGACGCCTCGTGGTCCGGTCGCTGCCGGCGGATACGCGGCCTGGTGCGTAATCACCTCGGCGGGCCCGCTGTCCGAGAGGACTGGCCGGCCGACGAGATCCTCGCCCTCGATGAGGTCGGGGCGATCCTCGACACCCTCTCCGAACTGGACGACGTCGAACCCGCTCCCCCGGAACAGAGCTTCCGGAACGCCCTGGTCGCCGAACTCCGGCGACCGGTCGGACGCTCCGGGCGAACCGGCGTCGGCATCCATGTGGTCGGGATCGATCGGGCCATCGGACTCGACGCCGACCTCGTGATCGTGGTTGGCCTCGCCGAGGGCTCCCTGCCCACCCGGGCTGCGGTCGACCCCCTGCTCACGGACGCCCGACGGATCTCGGCGCAGACCGGCCTTCCCACCCGTCACGACCACGCCGCTCGGCAACACCACGCCTTCCTCGCCGCGCTCACCGCGGCCAGCGAGCGGATCGTCCTGGTCCAACCCCGCGGCGACCTTCGGCGCTCCGGCGACCGACCGATGTCCCGCCTGCTCCTCGCCGAGTTCGAAGCGTTGGCCGGCCACCGTCCCGAACTCGACCAGCTCGAGCGGTTCACCGCCGACTGGTTCGACCACGTGGCCTCGTTCACCGACGCCCTCGACCGCGACGAACCGGCAACCACCCAGGAGTACGACCTCGCCACCGCGGTCCGTGGTGGTCCGGACGCCGTGGATCGACTCCGAAACTCGGACGTCGTGGTCGACCGTGGCATCAAGATGCAGGAGGATCGGTCCGGGTCGTCCCTGACACGGTTCGACGGCAACCTGTCCGACGTCGACCTCGACGTCCTTGACGGCGAGCTCTCGGCCACCCGGTTGGAGGCGTGGGTGGACTGCCCGTTCGCCTTCTTCGCCGAGTACGTCCTCGGGGTCCGCCCACTCGACGAACCCTCGGAGCGGACCGACCTGTCCCCCTCCGTCCGCGGATCGATCGTCCACCGGGTGCTCGAACGCCTGGTGGCCGAGAGCCTCGCCGACGGATCGACACCCCGGACCGGCGAGGCGTGGACCGCGGCGCACCGCGACCGCGCCGCCCTGCTCCTCTCCGAGGAGTGCAGCCACGCCGAAGCCCGCGGCGAGGCGGCCCACCCCCGCTTCTGGCCAACCATCCGTTCCCGCCTCGCCGCGGAGCTCGACGACTTCCTGGTCCTCGACTCGTCATTCCGGGCCCGATTCGGGAGCCGCCCCATCGCCGCCGAGCACCGTTTCGGCGGCGGCGACGCGCTAATGGTGACGCTGGCCGACGGTCGGGTCCTCCGCTTCCGAGGCTCCGTCGATCGCGTCGACGAGGTCGCTGATGGCGGGCTCGTCGTCGTCGACGCCAAGACCGGGAAACCGGACCGCTACCGGACGATCCCTGAGGACCACTTCCCCGACGGCTCGTTCCTCCAACTCCCCATCTACGCACTCGCCGTTGCCACGAAGAACCGGGAAGTCACGCACGCCACCTACGCCTTCGTCGGTGGGGTCCCCGAGTCCCACCGGCACCTCGGCTACGACGTCGACGACGAGGTCGTGGCCGCCTTCCGGCGGGTGCTGGCCTCGGTGGTCCGCGGAATCGAGGGCGGGGCCTTCCCCCACCACCCCCCGGAGAGCGACCGGCCGGAGGCCCACTGGTGTCACCACTGCTCCCCCGACGGCCTGGACGCCCGCCGAGTCCGCGCCGCACGGGATCGGAAGGCGGACGACCCCGTCCTCGCCCTACATGCCGACCACCTCGTCACCGACTTCATGGCCGAACCCACCGACGAAGATCCAACCATCGTCGTCGAGGTGGATGCGGATGACCGGCCGGAAGGCGACCGATGACCGGTCCGGTACCCGGCGACCAGGCGCCACGCGACCGGATCGCCCGGTCGCTCGACGAGAACCTGTTCGTCGAGGCCGGGGCGGGAACCGGAAAGACCACGGCCCTCGTCGGTCGCATGGTCGCCCTCGTGGTCGACGAGGGCATCGCCGTCGAGGAGATCGCCGCCATCACCTTCACCGAGAAGGCCGCCGCCGAACTCGCCGACGGCTTCCGGCGGAGCCTCGAGGACGTCGCCCGCCATGACGGCGACCCGGACCGTCGGCGACATGCCGAGGTCGCCCTGGCCGACGTGGACCTCGCCTCGCTCACCACCCTCCACGGCTTCGCCCGTCGCCTCCTCGGAGACCACCCGCTGGAGGCCGGCCTGCCGCCGGGCTTCGAACTGCTGGACGAGGTGTCCAGCCACCTCGGCTTCGACGATCGGTGGGCGGACCTCCAGCATCGACTGCTCGACGACGACGACCTCGCCCGGACCGTGCTGCTCGCCGACGCCATGCGCATCCGTCCCCACCACCTCCGCGAACTGGCCCGCACGCTCGACGACCGGTGGGACCTCCTCGGAAACCACCCGCCCCCTCCGGAACCCGACCCCGTGGACGTCGCAGGGATCCTGGGACACATGGACGAGGCCCTGGCCCTGGACCGGGATGACGTCGACGAGGACGACAAACTCCGGATCAGGCTGACCCGAATCCGAGACGCCCAGACCGCGCTCGGCGGCGCCGTCGACGAGGCCGACACGGTCCGCGTCCTCGCCGACGACGACCACCGGAAGTCCCTTAACGCCGGGGGTGACGGGAACAAGAAGGTGTGGGGCGACGACAAGGCGGCCATCGTGGAGGCCGCGTACGCCGCACGGGATTTGTGGGACGCTCTCCTCCGGGCCACGGCCGGTGCCGTGCTCCGACGTCTACTCGCCGATCTGGTGGCTGCCACGCTCGAGGCCGCCACCGAACGACGCCATGCAGGGACCCTGGTCTTCCACGACCTGCTGGTCATCGCCCGCGACCTGCTCGCCGACCCCATCGTCGGCGACGCCGTGAGGACATCCCTCCACGAGCGGTACCGCCGCGTCCTGCTCGACGAGTTTCAGGACACCGACCCGCTCCAGCTCGAGCTTGCCCTCCTGCTGACTGACCCGGACTCCCCGGTCGGGCCCTCCTTCGACCCCGGCGACTTCTCCCCCGACCCCGGTTCCCTCTTCCTCGTCGGCGATCCGAAGCAGTCCATCTACCGGTTCCGCCGGGCCGACGTCGCCCTGTACCTGCGCGCCCGCCGCACCCTGGACTCCACCCTGGTGGCGTTGACGGAAAACTTCCGGACCACGGTGCCGATCATCGATTGGGTCAACGCCGTGTTCGCCCATCTCATCGGCACCGGGCCGCCGTTGGATACCGCCGCCTCCCACCTGGTCCAGCCCGGCTATGTGCCCCTCGTCGGGCGACGACCTGCGGCGGCGAACGGACCATCGGTCACCCTGCTGGGCCGACACGCCCACGGCGACGAGATCGACGCCGCCGGGCTCCGGGACCTAGAAGCTACGGACGTAGCGGCAGCCATCGCCACCGCCGTCGTCGATCGCTGGACGGTCGAGGGAACCGACGGACGGCAGCGCCCCTGTGGCTTCGGCGACATCGCCATCCTCCTCCCCACCCGTACTTCGCTGCCCGCCCTGGAGGCCGCCCTGGAGGCCGCCGGTATCCCCTACCGGGCCGAGTCCAGCTCCATGCTCTTCGCCACCCCCCAGGTCCGCGACCTCCTGATGGTGCTCCGGGCCATCGACGACCCGACCGACGACCTCGCCGTGGTCGCCGCGCTGAGGACCCCGTACCTCGGTTGTGGAGACGACGACCTCGCCCGTTGGCGCGTCCACCACGGCGGCACGTGGAACCACCAGGCGGACCAGCCCGACGGCGACTCCACGGTGGAGGTGGTGGCCTCCGGCCTCGCGTGGATGGGCGGATTGCACCGCTGGCGCCACCACCTCGGACCGTCGGGGATTCTCGAACGCCTCATCCACGACCGGAAGGTGTTCCAGGTCGCCTACGGCGAGACCCGACCCCGCGACGCCTGGCGACGGGCTCGGCTCCTGTCCGACCGTGCCCGCGCCTACGCCGAGGTGGGCGGGGGCTCGCTGCGGGGGTTCGTCGACTGGTGCCTCGCCCAGGCCGACGCGAAGGGCCGGGTCGCCGAGACGGTGCTTCCCGAGGTCGACGACGACGCTGTGCGGATCCTGACCATCCACGGCGCCAAGGGCCTCGAGTTCCCCATCACCATCCTCTCCGGCATGTCGACCCAGACCGCCCGGACCGACTCCGGGGTACAACTCCTCCTCGACGCCGACGGTTCCGCCGAGGTCAGCATCCGCGAGGGGGTCCAGACGTCCGGGTTCCGCGACGCCCACGGCGTCGATCAGCGTTTCAAGGACGCCGAGACGATCCGACTCCTCTACGTGGCCGCCACACGCGCCCGCGACCACCTCGTCGTCTCGGTCCACCGGGACACCGACGTCGATCCGGACAAGCCCGGACGACCGGGACCCGGCCGCCTGCTGGCCGGCGCCCTAGTCGAGGTCGGCCGGGCGGCCGTCGACGTCGACCTGTCGCCGACCGGAGGTGTCCTGCCGGTCACCGGGGCGCCCTCGGGCCGGGGCCTCCCGGACCGCCAGACCTGGATGGCCGAACGCGACGACGCCCTCGAGGCCGCGGCACGGCCCCGGACGGTGTCGGCCACCGCCATCGCCGCGTACGGCGCCGACCAGACGACCGACGAGGACCGCTCTCGACCGGGCGAGGTGGGCCGGCACGGCACCGGCGTCGGCCGGGCCGTCCACGGCGCCCTCGAGGTGCTCGACTTCACGACCACCGACCCCTCGGACATCGTGCGCGAGCAGGCAATCACCGAGGGCCTCCTGGGCGACCTCCGGACCATCGACTCCCTCGTCCGGGCCGGGCTGGAAACCAACTCGGTCCGCCGAGCCGCCATTACCCGCCACTGGCGCGAGCTCTACGTGGCAGCGCCCGTCGACGACGCCGACGACGCCCCCGTCGTCGAGGGCTACATCGACCTCGCCTTCCTGGAGGACAACGACCCGCATCCGGGCCTGGTCATCGTCGACTACAAGACCGACGCCGTGGCAGACGACGCCGACCGGGCGGTGAAGGCCCGCCGGTACCGGCTCCAGGGCGCCGCCTACGCCGTAGCCGCTCAGCGGGCCACCGGCCTCCCCGTCCGCCGGGTCCTCCTCTGCTTTCTGGCCACCGACGGAGCCACCGAGGTCGAGGTCGACGACCTCGCCGGGGCCATGGACGAGGTCACCTCCATCGCCCGGGACTTGGCCGGCGCCTGATTCGTCCTCAGCCTCCTCCGGCCCTGATCCGGATCGACGAGCCGGTGGTCGGTAGCGTCGGCACCATGCCTTCCGGCGGAGACGACTTCACCATGAGAAGCCTGCTGTTCGCTCCGGGAATTCGGGCTGACGTCCTGGCCAAGCTGCCCCGAACATCGCCCAGCGCGGCCGTCATTGACCTTGAGGACGCCGTTCCGCCCGACCGCAAGGCCGAAGCCCGGGCGGTGGCCCACCAGGTTGCGCCGTCGCTGGTCAAACAGGTGCGGCTGTTCGTCCGGGTGAACGCTCCCGACACTGGGCACTTTGCCGACGACGTCCTGGAGGGCCTGCCACCCGGACTGACCGGGGTGGTCGTCCCCAAGCTGGAGTCGGCGGCTGCTGTCGACGCTGTGTCGGTCGCCCTGGACGGTGCCGGGCACCACGACCTGGCCATCGTCGCCGGCCTGGAGACGGTGGCCGGCGTGGTCGATGCCCGCACGATCACCACCCACCCCCGGGTCCGATGGTGCTACTTCGGGGCGGAGGACTACGTGGCCGATCTGGGCGGGGTCCGTACGTCTGGCAACACCGAGGTAGCCACCGCCCGGGCTCAGATCGGACAGGCGGCCCGGCTCGGCGACGTCCAGGCCGTCGACATGGTGGTGGCCGACTTCGCCGACGACGATCGCTTCCGACGCGAGGCCGCCGAGGCCCGAGCCCTCGGGTTCGCCGGGAAGTTGTGTATCCATCCGGCCCAGGTGCCCCTGGCCGACGAGGCCTTCCGACCCACCGAGGCGGAGTTGGCCTGGGCCCGCGAGGTGGACGCCGCCTACCGGGAAGCCGTGGCCCGTGGCGATGCGGCGATCTCGGTTCGTGGCGAGATGGTCGACGAGCCGGTGGCCCGACGGGCCCGCACCCTTCTGGCCGCCGGCTGACTGGGGAGGACGACATGGCCAGCCTGGTTCCCGAGGGTGAGGCGTTCTACGGCATCCAACTGCCGATCCAGACCCTGACCCGAACGTTGGCCGATCCGTGGGAGGACGACGCCACCCCCGAGGACCTGGCCCGGGTGGCCCGGGCCGCCGAGGAGGCCGGCCTGGACTTCGTGGGGGTGTGCGACCACGTGGCCGTCCCCGACAACGATTACGCAGCCCACATGCGGACCACCTGGTACGACCCAGTGGCCACCCTGGCCTGGCTAGGCGCCCAGACTCGGTCCATCCACCTCCTATCGGTGGTGTGGGTCGCCGCCTACCGCCACCCCCTCCTGACGGCCAGCACCTTCGGCACCCTGGCCCACCTGACCGACGACCGAGTGATTCTCGGCGTCGGGGCCGGCCACGTGGAGGCCGAGTTCGAGGCGCTCGGCGTGGACTTCCACCGTCGGGGCCGGATCCTCGACGAGTGCATCGACGCTGTCCGAGGCGCTTATGCCGACCGCTACATCAGCTACCGGGGGGACCACTTCTCCTATACAGACGTCGGGGTGTCTCCCGGGCCGCCGAGTGGTGACCTGCCCATCTGGGTCGGTGGCGCCGGGAAGGCCGCCTGGCAGCGGACCGGACGCCGGGGAGACGGCTACATCCCGATGGGCGCATCGCGTGACCAGTACCCGGAGATCATCGACACCATCCGCCGGTCAGCCGAGGAGGCCGAACGCGGCGACGCCCGGTTCGACATCGGGATTATGCCCGGATGGGCCTACATCGGCGACCCTCCGGATGACCTGCCGCCGGCCTGGTTGACCGGCTCTCCGGAGCGGATCGCCGAGGAACTCCGAGCCGACCGGGAAACGGGAGCCAACGCCTTCCACCTCAAGTTCCGCAGCCGAACCCTAGAGGAGTACCTCGACCAGTTGGCCGCCTTCGGCGCTGAGGTGAGGCCACTGCTCTAACCGCCTGCGGAACAGTTTCGCGTGGCGGGGGTGCGAGTCGGCTCAGAACCGGCGATCATGGGGCCATGGTCAAGATCGACGACGACACCCAGAAGGCCCTCCTGCTCTTCAACCGCCGGACCGAGGCTGCTGAAGCCGTCAAGGCTGCCGAGCGGAACCTGGCCAAGGCCGTCAAGGCTAAGGACGAGGCGGCCGCGGCCCTGAAGCGCGCCCAGGACAGCGGGGGTGGTGCGGAGTCGGTCGCCGAAGCGGAGGCTGAGTGGCGGACCGCCGTCGACGCCTGGCAGCGCGCGCGCGACGGCGAGGAGCCGGAGGAAGCCTCGGCCGAAGACACCGCCGACGAAACACCCGACGCCGACGAAGACACCCCGGCCGAAGACACCGCCGACACCCCGACCTCCGACGAAGAGGAGTAGGCGGCCGGCCCATGCCGGTGCTGTCCTCGAAGCCCCTGCGGCCGGTCACGGCCGCTGAGGTCGCTCGCTTCGCCGCGGACGGCGTCGTCCACCTCCCTGGGATTCTCCCCACGGCCTGGCTAGACCAGCTGTCCGGCCCGGTTGAGGAGGCCCTAGTCGATCCGGTAACCACCACCGACATGACGGCCCTCTGGGCCGGGGTGGCCGAGACCGCCGACCCTGGCGGCGGACGCTTCCTCTCCGGTGTAGACCACTGGCGACACCACGAGGCGTTCGCCCGGTTCGCAACCGCCTCCCCTCTGCCGGCTATCGCCGGCACCCTCCTGGTGGCCGACCGGATCCACCTCTACGAGGACTCGCTGCTGGTCAAGGAACCGGGGACCGTGGCTCGTACCGCCTTCCACCAGGACCTGGGCTACTTCCACCTGTCCGGGGACCGGATCTGTACCACCTGGGCGCCCCTCGACGAGGTTGACGCCGAGACCGGCGCCGTGTCGTACCTCCGCGGATCACACCGGTCGGGGGTGGTCCACCGCCCCAACTGGTTCGTAGACGATCAGCCCCTTCCGGGCACCGGGGGTGAGCCGGTCCCCACCGTCCGCCTCGACGACCCTCGCCTGGTTCGCTTCGACACCGTGCCCGGCGATCTGGTGGTCCACCACGCCGCAACCCTCCACGGCGCAGGACCCAACCGGTCGACCACCCGCCGGCGCCGGGCCGTCTCGGTCCGGTACTGCGGCGACGGCGTCCGATACGAGATCCGGCCCGGGGCCCCTGCCAAGGCGCACCACGCCGAGGTCCGCTCTGGCGACCCGGTGGTTGACCATCCTGGGTGTCCTGAGGTCTGGCGACGACCCTTAGGGTCCGACTGATGAATGCGCCGTGGTCCACCATCCCCGACCTGGTCGACGACGCCGCCCTCCGGTTCGGCGACCGAGAGGCAATCGTCGACGGGGATCTCCGATGGACGTTCGCCGAATACCGCGACCAGATCCACGCCGCCAGCCGGGCCCTGATGGCCCACGGGATCGGAGCGGGCGACCGGATCGCTGTCTGGGCGCCCAACGTGGCCGAGTGGGCGGTGGCTGCCCTGGGTGCCCACTGCGCGGGAGCCGTGCTTGTCCCCATCAACACTCGCTTTCGGGGCCGGGAAGCCGCCGAGCTCCTGGATCGCACCCTGGCTCGTGTCCTGTTCACCGTCACTGACTTTCTGGACGCTGACTACGTGGCGATGCTCGCCGACGTCGGCGGGGGAACCGAGCTGGACGAGGTAGTCATCCTCCGAGGCTCCGTTCCCGACGGGTGCACTTCGTGGGCCGACTTCCTGGAGGCAGGCGACACGGTCGACGACGGCAACCGGGCGACTCGTTCGGCAGCCGTCGGAGGCGACGACCTCTGCCATCTCATGTTCACCTCGGGGACCACCGGCTCGCCGAAGGGCGCCATGCTCCGCCACTCAGCTATCTGCCGGGCCTTCCTCGCGTGGAGCGAGGTCATCGGCCTGGAGGCCGGCGACCGCTATCTGGTGGTCAATCCGTTCTTCCACGCCTTCGGCCTCAACTCCGGGATCCTGGCCTGCCTGATGAAGGGCGTAACTCTCGTTCCCCACCCAGTGTTCGACGTCCCGGCAGTGATGAGGCGGGTCGGCGAGGAGCGAATCACCATGCTCCCCGGTCCGCCGGCCATCTACCAGACGATCCTGAACCACCCCGACCTCGACGAATTTGACCTGTCTTCGCTCCGACTGGCTGTGACCGGCGCTGCGACTATCCCCGTCCAGATGATCCACGCCATGCGCGACCGTCTCGGCTTCGAGAAGGTGGTGACCGGCTACGGCCTCACCGAGGCGTCGGGAATCGCCACCATGTGTCGCCACGACGATGATCCGGCCCTCATCGCCGGGACCTCGGGACGGGCCATCGATGACGTCGAGGTCCGGGTCGTCACCCCCGACGGAGCCGAGTGCCCGGCCGGCCAGCCGGGCGAGGTGGTCGTCCGCGGCTACAACGTGATGGTCGGCTACCTGGACGATCCCGACCAGACCGCCGAGGCCATCGACGCCGAGGGTTGGCTGCACACCGGCGACATCGGGGTCATGGACGCCGACGGCTACCTAGACATCACTGACCGGGTGAAGGACATGTTCATCAACGGCGGGTTCAACGTCTACCCGGCCGAGGTGGAGCGCCTGATGCTGGCCCACCCCGAGGTCGGTCAGGTGGCCGTCGTCGGGATCCCTGACGACCGGCTCGGCGAGGTGGGAATGGCGTTCGTCGTACCGGCCCCCGACACCCACCCTGACCCGGCGGACATCGTGTCGTGGTGCCGCGACGAAATGGCCAACTACAAGGCACCCCGCCGGGTCGAGGTCATTGACGTTCTGCCGCTGAACGCCAGTGGCAAGGTCCTCAAGTTCGAGCTGCGCCAGCGCGGCGCGGCGCTTCTCTGAACCGAACCGCCTCCTCCCGGCCAGCAGGGACGTACCAGTAGCCTGCACCAGGTCATGTCCGACGAGCACCCTCCCTCTGCCGACGCCCCAGACGCGTCCAACGACCCCTACCCGCACGTAGGACGGGCCGACTTCCCTGCCATGGAGGAACGGGCGCTGGCCCGGTGGGCGGACGAGGGCACGTTCCCGGCGTCGGTTGAGGCCCGACCAGCCGAGGCCGAGTACGTCTTCTACGACGGTCCACCCTTCGCCAACGGGCTGCCCCACCACGGCCACCTCCTGACCGGCTACGTGAAGGATGTCGTGCCCCGGTACCAGACCATGCGTGGCCACCGGGTCGACCGCCGCTTCGGCTGGGACTGCCACGGCCTGCCGGCCGAGATGGAGGCCGTGAAGGACCTTCCGGTCTCCGGGCGGGCCGACATAATCGAGTACGGCATCGAACGCTTCAACGCCGCGTGCCGAGAATCGGTCCTGCGCTATACGAGTGAGTGGGAGAAGACGGTCACCCGTCAGGCCCGGTGGGTCGACTTCGAGAACGACTACAAGACCATGGACCTCTCCTACATGGAGTCGGTCATGTGGGCGTTCAAGCAACTCTGGGACAAGGGGCTGGTCTACGAGGCCTTCCAAGTCATGCCCTACTCGTGGGGCGCCGAGACGCCGCTGTCCAACTTCGAGATCCGCCTCGACGACGCCACCCGACCCCGGCAGGACCCGGCCATCACCGTGGCCTTCGACCTGGATCCGGCTGATGGGGACCCCGGACCGATGCGGATCCTGGCCTGGACGACCACGCCGTGGACGCTCCCGTCGAACCTGGCCCTGGCCGTGGGCCCCGACGTGTCCTATTCCCTGCGCCGGGATGCCGACGGCACCGTGTACGTGCTGGGCGCCGAGGCGGTGGCCCACTACGAGGACCAGTTGTCGGACACCACCGAGGTCGGCGCGTGCACGGGCAACGACCTAGTCGGGCGTACCTACCGTCCGCTCTTTGACTTCTTCGACGACCGGACCGACGCCTTCCGGGTGCTGGGCGCCGACTTCGTCGACGCCTCCGACGGCACCGGGGCGGTCCACATGGCCCCCGGGTTCGGCGAGGACGACCAGGAGGTCTGCGAGGCTGCTGGGATTCCCATCGGCCGCGTGGTGCCAGTCGACGACCGGGGCCGGTTCACCGACGAGGTCGGGCTGTGGGCTGGCCAGAACGTTTTCGATGCCAACTCGGAGATCATCCGTCACCTTAAGGAGGCGGGCCGGATCATCCGCCACGACACCTACGAGCACAATTACCCGCACTGCTGGCGCACCGACACGCCGATCATCTACAAGGCCATCTCTTCGTGGTTCGTCAAGGTGACCGACCTCCGGGAGCGTCTGCTGGCCACCAACCAGCAGATCAACTGGGTACCGAACCACGTCCGGGACGGGCGGTTCGGCATGTGGCTGGACGGCGTCCGAGACTGGTCGATCAGCCGGAACCGCTTCTGGGGATCACCCATCCCCGTGTGGCGCAGCGACGACCCCAAGTACCCGCGGGTAGACGTCTACGGCAGCCTGGACGAGATCCAGCGGGACTTCGGAATCCGGCCCGATGACCTTCACCGGCCGTTCATCGACGAGCTGACCCGACCCAACCCGGACGACCCGACTGGCCGGTCCACCATGCGTCGGGTCCCCGAGGTCCTGGACTGCTGGTTCGAGTCGGGCTCCATGCCGTTCGCCCAGGTGCATTACCCGTTCGAGAACCGGGAGTGGTTCGAGGAACACTTCCCAGCCGACTTCATCGTGGAGTACAGCAACCAGACCCGTGGTTGGTTCTACACCCTCCATGTCCTGGCCGGCGCTCTGTTCGACCTGCCCTCCTTTGAGAACGTCATCTGCCACGGGATCTTGTTGGCTGAGGACGGCACCAAGCTGTCCAAGAAGCTGCGGAACTACACCGAGCCGACCGCCATCTTCGACAACCAGGGCTCTGACGCCCTGCGCTGGTACCTGATGTCGTCGGCCATCGTGCGAGGCGGCGACCTGCGAATTTCCGACGATGGCATCGACGACGTGGTGCGCCAGGTGTTGCTGCCCATCTGGAGCGCTTACGGATTTTTCACCCTGTACGCCAACGTCGACGGCCACCGGGCCGAGATGCGGTACGACTCACCACGTCTACTGGACCGCTATCTGCTGGCCAAGACCCGCCTGCTGGTCGAGGCGGTTCAGGACCACATGGAGGCCTACGACCTGTCGGGTGCCGCCCATGAGATCCAGGCCTTCATCGACGCCCTTAACAACTGGTACATCCGGAGGAGCCGGGACCGGTTCTGGGCCAAGACGGCCACCGCCGACGATGCCGACAAGCGGGACGCCTACGACACCCTCTACACCGTCCTGGTCACTTTCAGCCGGGTGGCAGCGCCGTTCCTCCCCTTGGTGATGGAGGAGATCCACGGTGGGCTGACTGGCGGGCAGAGCGTCCACCTGGCCGACTGGCCCGACCTAGACGACCTCCCCTCGGACCCGGCGCTGGTGGCTCGTATGGACCGCATCCGCGACGTGGCCTCCACGGCGCTCCGCCTGCGCGAGGAGCACGGCCTACGGGTCCGGCTCCCCCTGTCTCGCCTGACGGTGGCCGGCGTGAACAGCGAAACGCTGGTCGACCTGGTTGACCTCCTGGTCGATGAGGTCAACGTGAGGTCGGTGGAGTTGACCGACGACCTGGAGGGCCATGCCCGCCTGGTCCTACAGCCCGACGGCCGGGCCCTGGGTCCCCGACTGGGTGGCGACGTCCAGGCTGTCTTCGCGGCGGCCCGGTCGGGTGACTACCGACGTAACGATGACGGGACGGTGACGGTGGCTGGCCAGGTGTTGGTGCCTGGTGAGTTCGACCTGGGGGTGGAGTCGCCCGACGGCGTCACGGCGGCCGCTCTGAGTAGCGGCGACGCCGTCGTGGTCCTGGACACCGAAGTCACCGATGACCTGACCCGCGAGGGTCTGGCCCGCGACGTAGTCCGCCAGGTTCAGCAAGCCCGACGAGACGCCGGGCTGGTCGTCACCGACCGCATCCGCCTGGTCTTGGACGGCGACGAGGACCTTATGGAGGCCATCCGGGCCCACGAGACCCACGTCGCCGGCCAGGTGCTGGCCGTTGAGTTGGTCTACGACACCATCGACCCGAACGCTGACGGTTCCACGGAAGCCACCGTGGAGGGGGCGACCCTCCGGTTCTCGTTGGCCGTCGCCTGATCGGGCGGTCCGACCGGACCCTCGAACCGTCGCGGACCGGTCAGCCGTCCAGTCGGCGACCGGACTCCACCAGGTTGATCTCCCAGATCACCTGCTCCAGGCGGTCCGAAGCCGTGATGGTGGGGTACCGCAGCGGGTTCTCAGGCGTTACGCAGGTCGGGAGGGGGGCCAGCATCGTCCACGGCGTCGGATGGCAGAACTGGACTACCGAGTGGCGCTCGCCGGGACCATCGGATACCACGCGGTGGATACCCGGCGGAATCAACCCGTTGGTCAGGTGGTCGAGCATGATCCCCGTGTTGACAATGAGGTGGCGGTCGGGGGGGACGGCGTCGATCCAGGCGTCGTTGGTCCGGACCTGGAGGCCGGGCGCCGTGGCCCGGGGTAGGGCGGTGATCAGGTTGATGTCGCCGTGCTCGGCCGCCCAGACGTGCTCGTCGCCAGGAGCCAGGTCCATCGACGGATAGTGAAGGGCCCGGGTGAGGGCCGCCCCGTCGCGGAGCATGACGTCGAAGTAGCCCTCGTCCACGCCCAGCCCAACGGCCAGAATCCGCAGTACCCGACGCTGCAGGTCCAAGATCGTGTGGTGGAACGCCATGAGGACCTCGGTGGTCCCGGGCAGGTCCTCCTCGGGCAGGGTCGGGTCGCCGTAGCGGTGGGGGTAGCGCAGACGCAGCGGATGCCCACCGGGTACCGGCGCACTCCAGTTGAGCATCTCCTTGAAGTCCGGCACGTCGGATACGGCGGCCGTCTCCACCAGCAGGCCCGTGTAGCCGGTCTGCCCGTTGGATCCCGGTACCGTGCACCGGTCCTTGCGGTCCTGGGGAAGCGAGAAGAAGGCAGCCAGGCGACCGTAGGCATCGTCCAGTAGGTCCTCGGAGAGGTCGTGGCGGACGTACACGAACCCGGTGGCCAGGCTCCGCATGGTGCCGTCGACCACGGCCGCCCGGGTCGCCGAATCGCCTGACTCGAAGGCCGGGAGGTCGACGTCGAGGATGGGAGACGGCTGGGCCATGGCCGACACGTTAGGCCGACCAGCACCATGGGCGGCCGGGCCCAAGGTCCCGGCACTCTGAAGACGGCCACGAGGCGCGCGATTCTGGGCACCTCGGAGCCCGGTTCAACCACACCTCGCGCGACCGCCAGGAAAACCTGTCCGACAGGACGGGGATTCTCTTGACACGGTTGTAATTACATGCGTGCAATTCATTTCCGGGTCGCGCTCGTGAACTCCCCGAACCACCATCCGGTGGCCACTCGAGGGGACACGCGTCGCTCCGGGAACGGACGAGGCGAACCGTGGCAGCGGGAACACCGGCGGGACAACCGGGGGAAAGAGGGACTGGGCGATGACCATCACCGAGGATCGCATCGGGGGACCGGACACCGAGTCGACCGGCGCCACGGCCATGCGGGTGCGGAAACGCAACGGTGACCTGGAGCCGGTCGACGTCAACAAGATCGTGCGGGCCGTTGAACGGTGCGCAGCCGGTCTCCCCGGCGTCGACCCGATGCGGGTGGCTACCCGAACCATCTCCGGCTTATGCGACGGCGCCACCACCGAAGAGCTCGACGAACTGTCCATCCGGACCTCAGCTGCCTTCATTGTCGAGGAGCCCAACTACTCCCGCCTAGCCGCTCGCCTCTTGTCCACCGTGATCGACAAGGAGGTCCGAAACCAGGACATCCACTCGTTCTCCCAGTCGGTAGCCGTGGGCGTCGACCAAGGCCTAATCGCTGCCGAGGTGGCTGGTTTCGTGGCCACCAACGCCCGAAAGCTCAACGACACCGTGGAGGGCGAGCGGGACCAACTGTTCGAGTTCTTCGGCCTGCGTACCGTTTACGACCGCTACCTCCTGCGGCACCCCGAGAACCGCATGGTGGTGGAAACTCCCCAGTACTTCTTCCTCCGAGTGGCCTGCGGCCTCTCCACCTGCCCCGAGGAGGCCATCCGCTTCTACCGGCTCATCTCGTCACTGCAGTACCTCCCGTCCAGCCCGACCCTCTTCAACTCAGGCACCAGCCACCCCCAGATGTCGAGCTGCTATTTGCTGGATTCACCGGAGGACAGCCTCGACGGCATCTACAAGCGGTACACCGACATTGCCAAGCTTTCGAAGTTCGCCGGCGGCATCGGCGTGGCCTGGCACCGGATCCGCTCCAAGGGCTCGCTCATCCGGGGCACCAACGGCCTGTCCAACGGCATCGTCCCGTGGCTGAAGACTCTGGACAGTTCGGTGGCCGCCGTGAACCAGGGCGGACGGCGAAAGGGGGCGGCCTGTGTCTACCTGGAGTCCTGGCACGCTGACATCGAGGACTTCCTGGACCTCCGGGAGAACACCGGCGACCCCACCCGCCGCACCCACAACCTGAACCTGGCCAACTGGATTCCCGATCTGTTCATGGAGCGGGTGGAAAAGGATTGGAAGTGGTCGCTGTTCGATCCACGAAAGGTCCCCCACCTCACCGACCTGTACGGCGCCGAGTTCGAGGCTGCCTACCAAAAGGCCGAGGAGGAGGGCATCTACGAGCGCCAGGTCCCGGCCCGCGAGCTCTACAGCCGCATGATGCGCTCTCTGGCTCAGACCGGTAACGGCTGGATGACGTTTAAGGACGCCTCAAACACGAAGTGCAACCAGACGGGTACCGAAGGACGGGTGGTGCACCTGTCCAACCTGTGCACGGAGATCCTGGAGGTCACCGACCAGTCGGAGACCGCGGTGTGCAACCTCGGCTCGGTGAACCTCGGGGCCCTAGTGGCCGACGGGGTGTTCGATTTCCAGCGCCTGGCTGAGGTGGTCCGCCTGGCTGTTCCGTTCCTGGACCGGGTGGTCGACATCAACTACTACCCCACTGAGGAAGCGTCGACCTCGAACAACGCGTGGCGCCCGGTCGGCCTGGGTCTCATGGGCCTCCAGGACGTGTTCTTCAAGCTCGGCCTCCCCTTCGACGGCCCAGAGGCCCGTGACCTCTCGAAGCGGATCTCTGAAGAGATCTACTTCAACGCCCTATGGGCTTCGACGGAATTGGCCGAGGCCTCGGGACCCCACGACAACTTCGCCCTCACCCGGGCGGCCACGGGCGACCTGCAGTTCGACCTATGGGGAGTGGAGCCAACCGACGCCGCCCGCTGGGAAACCCTGCGGGCCCGAGTGGCCGAGCATGGCCTCCGGAACTCGCTGCTCATCGCCATCGCCCCCACGGCGACTATCGCCTCGATCGCCGGATGCTGCGAGTGCATCGAACCCCAGGTCTCGAACCTCTTTAAGCGCGAGACGCTGTCCGGCGAGTTCATGCAGATCAACCGGTACCTGGTGCGTGAACTCCAAGACCGGGGGCTGTGGAACGAAGCCATGGCCAACCGGGTCAAGATGGCCGAGGGATCCATCCAGGACGTGGAGGGCATCACGGACGACTTGAAGAACGTCTATCGCACGGCGTGGGAGGTCCCGATGCGATCCCTGATCGACATGGCTGCCGAACGCGGTGCCTTCGTTGACCAGAGCCAGTCACTGAACCTGTTCATGGAGTCACCCACCATCGGCAAGCTCAGCTCCATGTACCTTCACGCCTGGAAGTCCGGCGTGAAGACCACCTACTACCTGCGCTCCCGTCCGGCAACCCGCATCAACAAGACAACGACCGGCGGCCCGGCTGGAGGCCCCGACGAGGGTGAACCGGTGGAAAAGCCCACGTTCACGGACGCCGAGACCGTGGCCTGCTCGTTGGAGAACCCCGAGTCCTGCGAGGCGTGCGACTGATGGCCCTGGCAGAAGTCCCGTTCGAGGAACCGGCTGACGAGGCCGCCCCGCGCATTGACGCCGCGGCCCGCCGGATCAACATCTTGGACCCGGGATTTGACCTGACGCTCCGACCCATGCGGTACCCGGAGTTCTACGAGATGTACCGCGACGCCATCAAGAACACCTGGACGGTCGACGAAATCGACTTCTCCGACGACCTGGTCGACCTAGACCGAAAGCTGGTTCCATCCGAGAAGCACCTCATCAACCGGCTAGTCGCCTTCTTTGCCACCGGTGACTCGATCGTGGCCAACAACCTGGTGCTGAACCTCTACCAGCACATCAACGCCCCCGAGGCCCGGATGTACCTGTCGCGCCAACTCTACGAGGAGGCGCTCCACGTCCAGTTCTACCTGACGCTGCTAGACAACTACATCCCAGACATGGCCGAGCGGGAGGACGCTTTCGCGGCCATCCACAACATTCCCTCTATCGCCCAGAAGGGCGAATTCTGCTTCAAGTGGATGAACTCGGTGGAGCACCTCAACGAGCTGGACACCGACGAGAAACGCAAGACGTTCCTGTTGAATCTCATCTGCTTCGCCACATGCATCGAGGGCCTCTTCTTCTTCGCCGCTTTCGCCTACGTCTACTTCCTGCGCTCCAAGGGCCTCCTGAACGGGCTGGCTGCAGGCACCAACTGGGTGTTCCGCGACGAGAGTTGCCACATGAACTTCGCTTTCGCAGTCATCGACACAGTGCGCCGTGAACAACCCGAGCTGTTCGACGAGGACCTGAGCAACCGGATCTACGAGATGCTCGAGGAGGCCATCGACTGCGAGTACCGGTTCGCCGAGGACCTCCTCGGCCAGGGGGTACCCGGCATGTCGACCGCCGATACCAAGCAGTACCTGCAGTTCGTAGCCGACCAGCGGCTAGCCCAGTTGGGCCTGAGCCGGCGGTACCACGTGAAGAACCCGTTCGGCTTCATGGAACTGCAGGACGTCCAGGAGTTGACCAACTTCTTCGAGCGCACGGTCGCCGCCTACCAGGTAGGCGTCGAAGGCGACGTGGCGTTCGACGAGGACTTCTAGGCCCGAAGTCTCGGCCGTCGGCCAGGACAACCGTTCAGCGATCGCCCCGTCGGCGCCGCAACACCAAGGCCGCTCCGCCAGCGATCAGCACTGCAGCGGCCCCCAGCCCCACCGCCGGCAGGCCCCCACTTGGCTCCCGGCGAGGCCTACCGGCCTCCACCGATCCCTCCGATGCTGAGAGGTCCCCTGCCCTCTCCAGCGTCGTCGACGGGGACGGCGTCCCGGGTTCCACGGTGGCAACGGTCGTCGTTCCGACGGCGTGGGAGGTCGTTGTAGCAATGGCATGGGAGGTCGTCGTGGCTGGTGAGGTCCGGATCTCCGTGGTGGTACTCGGAACCCCCGGCCCTCCTTCCGGTGATGCACTGGGTTTGGCACGGAACGGGCCGCTCACCTCCCAAGTCACACCAACGTGGCGGCCCTCGGCACCGGTCCCCCAGTCGATGGCCGGCACCATGTCCCGAACTAGCGCCTCGCCCCGCCCCCGGAGCGAGCTCACGTAGAGCCGGGTCCCGGACGGATCGAAACACGGCCCGGTGGCCTGGGATAGGCGGTGGTCGGCACCGACCATGCGGCAAAACGGGGCCACCTCTCCCTCGGGGCTAATCACCGCCACCTCCATGTCACCCCGATCCTCAACCACGAAGAGGTCTCCCGATCTGGCGTGGACGGTCAGGTCACCGATGCCAACCAGCGGTTGGCGGTGGCCTGAACCGTCCCAGACCACCGAGTGGTGTTGCCCAGCTAGGTCCACGGCGTGGACCCGGTCGTCCAGCGCGGTGGTGAACAGGAGCACGCCGTCGTGGACCCAGACTCCACCCCCCACCGGGGTCACGAACCCGTCGGCGACCTGGACCCGGGTGGGAATCACGGTCGCCAACGGGTCGGGAACCGCTAACCACGACACGCCACCGTCCCGGTCGACGGCCATGGCCTCCAGAAGCCCGTCGGCCAACGCTGCGCCCGAATCCGCCTCGTTCAGGATGGTGAAACGGTAAAGCCGGCCGTCACGGTGGGCCTCGGTCAGGTAGCAGTGTCCTCCGGCCGGGTCGACGGCTACCGACCCGTGGGTGCGCACCCCCAGGGCATGACGGGCCACCGCCGGGTCATGCCCCATCGGATCGCACTCCCAGACGAGACCGTCCCCTCCGAAGGCTTCCTGGCAAGACAGCCAGGTCCCCCACGGGGTGGTGGCACCCCGGCTGTTGGAGTGGCTGTCAGTGAGGATGGCCGAGGCGCCAGTGATCGATCCGTCGGCAGCGAACCGGACGGCCGACGCCCCACCCCACCGCTCACCGGGGGTCTGGAAGTCGAATACTTCGTGGTTGCAGGCCAGGCTCCAACCCCCATCGGCCATCGGAACCGTCCCCTTGCCATCGGGGAAGACCGGCCACCGGTAGTCCGTCCCGTTCACCGGGCTACCCCCGACGGCGACGACCCGCGAGGCGAACCCCTCGGGGAGCACCAGCCCGTTCCTGTCGGGCGACTGCCCGTCAAGCGATCCGTACGGGCCGGCGCCGGGTCGGGCTGCGGTGGCGCCCGCTGGGGTGGTGGTCAAGAGGACCGAACCGGCGGTTGCTGCCAGGCCGTTCCGCAGAAAGGCCCGCCGGTCCACTGGGTCAGCCGCCGAAGGCGTCGAGCAACCGGTCAGCGGCGGCCGCCGGCGAGGTCCGCCCATCGCGGACGTCAGCCTCGACGGAACCTAGAAGGTCCAGCACCCCGGGGTCAGTCCGCAGGGCGGTCAGCTGCCGGTCCTCCACCATCGACCACATCCATGCCAGGCGCTGGGCCCGACGACGGTCCTCCCACTCGCCGGTGGCCATAAGGGCGGACCGGTGGGCCACCACCTGGTCCCAGAGTTCATCTAGACCGTCGCCCGTCAGGCCGGCGCAGGTCACCACGCTCGGTGTCCAGGTCGGGCTGGTTGCCTCGGTGAGGCGGAGGGCGGCTGAGTAGTCGCGGGCCGCCGTCCGGGCCGCCGGAGCGTTGTCCCCATCCGCTTTGTTGATGGCGATCATGTCGGCCAACTCCAGGACGCCCTTTTTGATGCCCTGAAGTTCGTCACCGGCGCCGGGCAGCATCAGCAACAGGAAGAAGTCGACCATGCCGGCTACCACGGTCTCCGACTGTCCCACCCCGACTGTCTCCACCAGCACCACGTCGTAGCCGGCGGCCTCCAGGACGACCATGGTCTCCCGGGTCGTCCGGCTCACCCCGCCCAGGGTCCCGGCGCTGGGCGACGGGCGCACGAAAGCCGCCGAATCGTTTGCTAAGCGGAGCATGCGGGTCTTGTCGCCCAAGATGCTTCCACCGGTCAGCTTGCTGGTCGGGTCCACGGCCAGCACGGCTACCCGATGGCCAGCGCCGGTCAGCTTGGTGCCCAGGGACTCGATGAACGTGCTCTTGCCCACGCCGGGAACGCCCGTGATGCCTACCCGGTGCGACTCCACGGCGTGGAGAAGCAGGACGTCCAGCAGCTCACGGGCCTGCACCCGGTGGTCGGACCGGGTGGACTCAACCAGCGTTAGGGCCCGGCCAACAGCGGCTCGGTCGGCGGCCAGAACCCCCTCGACCAGTTCATGGACGGTCATGGTCCTGGTCCCGGTCAGGCCAGCCAGTCGAGCAGGTCGACAGCCGCCTCGGTGACCACCGTCCCCGATGGGAACACGGCCGCCGCCCCGGCGGCCAACAGGACGTCGCGGTCGGCTGGCGGGATGACCCCACCGACCACGATGGCGATGTCGTCCCGGCCCAGGGCCTCCAGTTCGGCCAGGAGTTCGGGCACGAGCGTCAGGTGGCCGGCGGCAAGTGAGCTCACGCCCACCACGTGCACGTCGTTTTCCACTGCCTGGAGGGCCACCTCGGCCGGGGTGGAGAACAGGGGTCCGATGTCGACGTCGAATCCCAGGTCGGCGAAGGCTGTAGCGATGACCTTCTGGCCCCGATCGTGGCCGTCCTGGCCGACTTTGGCCACCAGGATGCGGGGCCGCCGGCCATGGCTCGCCTCGAAGTCGACCACCCGTCGACGCGCCGATCCGACGGCTTCGCCGTCGCCGACCTCTCTGTTGAACACTCCGGAGATAGTGCGGACCTCCGCCACGTGACGCCCGTAGACCGTCTCCAGGGCGTCGCTGATCTCCCCGACCGTAGCCCTCGCCCGAGCCGCGTCGACGGCCAGAGCTAACAGGTTGGCTCGGACGTCTGCAGCACCCCGGGTCAGGGCGTCCAGCGCCGCGGAACAGGCTGCGGGGTCACGCTCGGCGCGGAGCCGCTCCAGCTTGGCCACCTGGTCGGCCAGGACCCGGGCGTTGTCCACCCGGCGCACCTCAACCTCGTCCTGGCACTCCGGTCGGTAGCAGTTCACCCCGATGACCGATTGGCGTCCGGAGTCGATCCAAGCCTGGGTGCGAGCCGCCGCCTCCTCGATCCGCAACTTGGGGATGCCGGCCTCGATGGCCTGGGCCATCCCGCCGATCTCTTCCACCTCGACCAGGTGCTCCCGGGCCCTGACCGCCAGGTCGTGGGTGAGTCGCTCCACGTGGTAACTGCCGGCCCACGGATCGGCTACCCGACACGTACCGCTCTCCTGCTGGAGGAACAGCTGGGTGTTCCGAGCGATGCGGGCCGAAAAGTCGGTCGGAAGGGCCAGCGCCTCGTCCAAGGCGTTGGTGTGTAGCGACTGGGTGTGGCCCTGGGTGGCCGCCATGGCCTCCACGCAGGTGCGGACCACGTTGTTGTAGACGTCCTGGGCGGTGAGGCTCCAGCCCGACGTCTGAGAATGGGTACGTAGCGACGACGACCGGGGGTCCCGCGGCTCGAACTGCTTCATGAGATCTGCCCACAGCAGCCGGGCAGCCCGCAGTTTGGCTACCTCCATAAAGAAGTCCATGCCGATAGCCCAGAAGAAACTAAGGCGCGGGGCGAAGGCGTCGACGTCCAGCCCTGCAGCCACACCGGCTCGCACGTACTCCACCCCGTCGGCCAACGTGTAGGCCAGTTCCAGGTCGGCCGTAGCCCCTGCCTCTTGCATGTGGTAGCCGGAGACGGAGATTGAGTTGAAACGCGGCATCTCGGCACTGGTGTAGGCGAAAATGTCCGAGATGATCCGCATGGACGGGGCGGGCGGGTAGATGTACGTGTTCCGGACCATGAACTCCTTGAGAATGTCGTTTTGGATGGTTCCCGACAGTTGCGACGGCGCAACCCCCTGCTCCTCGGCGGCCACGATGTAGAGGGCCAGGACGGGCAGGACGGCCCCATTCATGGTCATGGAGACACTCATCCGGTCCAGCGGGATCCCCTCAAAGAGCGTGCGCATGTCGAGGATGGAGTCGATGGACACCCCTGCCATCCCGACGTCGCCGGCCACCCGCGGGTGGTCGCTGTCGTAGCCCCGGTGGGTGGCCAGGTCGAAGGCCACGCTGAGGCCCCGCTGGCCGGCGGCCAGGTTGCGCCGGTAGAAGGCATTGCTTTCCTCGGCCGTGGAGTACCCGGCGTACTGGCGGATGGTCCACGGCTGGCTGGCGTACATAGTTGGGTACGGCCCGCGGAGATACGGCGCGATCCCCGGCCATCCGTCAAGGGTGTCCAAGCCCGCCACGTCAGCCTCCGTGGAGAGGGCAGGGACGTCGATCTGCTCGGGTGTCTGACGGACCAGTAGCTCGGGACCCCGCCCAGTCTCGGCTGCCACCCGGTCGGCCCAGGCGTCCAGGTCGTTCGGAGCTGGGCTGTCTCCCAGTTCCACAGTGCTGAAGTCGGGGATGGCGTTCATCGCTTCACCCCGCACCAGTCCAGGGCCCTACCCAGTACCTCGACCACGTCAATTCCCGGGTGGAGGAACTCGTCGATACCAGCAGCTTGCCAGGCCGCCTCGTCGTCACCCGGCTTGCCGACCAGCAGCACCCATCCGGCACCGGAGGCCTTCAGGGAGGATGCCGCCCGGGCAGCCTCTGCGGCGTATCGGTCGTCGGACCCGCACAGCACTGCGGGACCGTCTGAGTCGAGGCTGTCGAGGTCACCATCGACGGCACGAATCCCAGCCACCGCGAACAGGTTGCGGGCGAAGGTGGCCCGATCGGCATGCTCGTCTAGGGGACCCAGGGCGATGATCCGCACGGTCGGCTGATCGGCGGCCTCGTCGGCGGCGTCACGCAACGCCTCGAACGCCGAAGCCGACCGACGAAGGGGCAGCGGGCCCTCCGCCGGTGGAGGGCCCGGCTGTCGCCGCACGGCCGCCTCGTTAAGGTCGGGGAACTCGGACACCCCGGTAAGGGGATCGGCCCGGGTCGCTAGGCGTTCGTACCGTCGGGCCCAGTCGGCCTCCGCCTCGGCGGTCGCCCGGCCTGAGGCCAGCGCGGTGGCCATACCTCCCTCGGCCTCTAGGTCCCGAAACCGTTCCCAGGTCGCGGCGGCTAGCCGGCTGGTCAGGTCCTCCACGTACCACGAACCGCCGGCCGGGTCGATGACGGCGGAAAGTCTGCTCTCCTCGAGGAGCAGGAGCTGCAGGTTTCGAGCCGTGCGTCGGCCGAACTCGTCCGGCCGCCCCAACGCACTGTCGAAAGGGCGCACGGTCACTGACCGGGCACCGCCAATTCCGGCGGCGAAGGCAGCCACTGTGGACCGCAGCATGTTCACCCACGGGTCGCGACGGCTGAGCATGGCGGCCGAGGTGAGGGCATGTTGGTAAGCGGCGCCCTCCGCCGGGTCAGCTCCACAGGCCTCGGCCATTCGAGCCCACACGCGGCGGAAGGCCCGGAACCGGGCCACGGTAAGGAACTGGTCGGCGTCGGCCGGGAGGGTGACCGAAAGGGTTGCTAGGGCGTCGGATACGCCGATCCCGTGGTCGACGAGGGCCCGTAGGTAGGCCACTCCGGTGGACAGGGCGGAGGCCAGCTGGCCGACGTCGCTGGTCCCAGCGTCGGCGTAAGGGGTCGCGTCGACTTCCATCGCCCGGACCCCAGGCAGCGATCGGGCCCGGGCCACGAGGTCCAGCGCAGCGGCGTCAATCGTCGGCGGTCCGCCGTAGCGTGCGGCCACCCCGAGGGGATCAAGGCCCAGGTGGCCTCGCCGTTCGGCCTCGGCAACGCCGCTCGCCTCCCAGAGATCAAGAAGCCAGCCGGCCACCTCGTTTGTTGCCGGCCCGGGCGCCAGGGCCACGGTCGTCATGTCCAGGTACACGCCGTTCAGTACGGCGGCTAGGTCGGCTGGACCAGCGATGCCGATGGCCTGGGGGTCCAGCAGCACCGAGGTGGAACCCCGTTCCAGCTCGTCCAACACCGTCCGGTTGGCGTCTTCCGGACCCTCGTCTACGACCAGGGCTCGTACGTCCCATCCGTCGGGCGTAGCCCCGGTGGACGTGGCTCCTCGGGTGAACGGCGCTGCCCCGGGCAGACCGGCCGGCTGTCCGTCTTCGGGTCCGTACACCGGGGCGATGCGGATCCCGTCTGCTGTAACCATGGCTAGGTCATCGACGGTACGGCCCCGCAGGCCGGCCTCGGCTAGGGCGGTCCAGTCCGCCCGTGAGGCCGGCTCGAAGCCATCAACCAGGGGGGTCGGTCCGGGGCGCGCCGGGTTCATGGACTGATGGTAGGTGACGGTCCGTCAGGTCCCGGATGCCGTGTGACGGGTGACCAGAGACTCGTCCCCTCAAGCGTGGAGTCCTTCGGCAAGCCCGTGGGGAACCGCTCGCGGGGAAACTTCGCCCTCCACCTTGCCTAGCAAGCCCCGGAGGCTGTCCGGTCAGGACCGGCCGAGACAGCCCGCTCAGCTTCGCCGATGGCTACCGCCTGGCCATGGTGGTCAGGACCGTACTGTTGTTCCTGACAGCCGCCGCGGTGCACCGCGTGTCCTCACCGCTAGCCCCTCCCCTCCGGCTGGGGCCCGGGTCCGATGGGGATGCGAAGATCGGGCCATGCGCATCTCGACCTCCCTCAACTACGCCACCGACCCTCAGACAGCCGCCACCCAGGCCAGGGAGTTGGAGGCGGCCGGAGTCGACCGGATCTGGATACCCGAGGCCTACGGCTTCGACGCGGTAAGCCTGCTGGGCTATCTGGCGGCCAGCACGTCCACTGTCGAATTGGGCAGCGGTATCCTTAACACCTACAGCCGTACCCCGGCCCTCCTGGCCCAGACGGCGGCCGGCCTGGATGCCCTGTCGGATGGTCGATTTGTCCTAGGCCTAGGCGCCTCTGGCCCGCAGGTCATCGAGGGGTTCCACGGTGTCCCGTACGCCAAGCCGCTGACCCGCACCCGAGAGATTGTCCAGATCTGCCGGGCCGCCTGGCGCCGGGAACGCCTAGTCCACGATGGAGACGTCTTCACCCTGCCCCTCCCAGCTGACCAGGGCACCGGCCTAGGGAAGTCGCTGAAGATCATCAACCACCTGAAGCGAGCCGATATCCCGATCTACATCGCCGCCCTCGGCCCGAAGAGCGTCGAGGAGACGGCTGCCACCTGTGACGGCTGGCTGCCCTTCCTCGTATACCCGGAGCGCATGGACCTGGTCTGGGGTGACGCCGTGGCCGCCGGCTTGGACCGCCGGGACCCCTCCCTCGGAGAGCTGGACGTGGTGGCGGGCGGCCTCGTGGCCATCGGCGACGACGCGACGCAATACCGCGACCTAGCCCGCCCAGGGGCTGCCCTCTACATCGGCGGCATGGGTGCCCGGGGAAAGAACTTCTACAACGACGTCTGCAAGGCCTACGGATTCGTCGACGAAGCGGTAGCCGTCCAGGATGCCTACCTGGACGGTCGAAAGGAGGAGGCGGCTGATTTGCTGCCCGCCGAGTTGGTCGAGAACACATCGCTGTGCGGTGACGAGGCCTACGTGATCGACAGGCTGGCCGCCTACCGGGAGGCCGGCGTGACGTCGCTGAACGTGACGCCCATCGGCGGCCAGCCGGCCGCCGTCCTAGGACGGCTCCGAGAACTAGCCGAGCACGCGTAGCGCCCGGCAGCAGAGCTACCGGGTACCGGGACGAGTGTCGGAGGGGTCCAGGCGCACCCCAATCAGCAAGCCCTCGGTCAGACGCTGTGCCGCCTCCGCGAGCAAGAAATTTCCCATCAGGCGCCGCGGCGTCCGGACATGGCGCGACCCGCAACCGGTGGCCCGTACGACCCGGCGGGCCAAGCGGTCCGGATCGGCGACAGGCAGCATGCGAACCAGGTTCATCCGGGCCAGCACCTTTTGTCCGCTGGGCGAGTTGGCCTCCACGGCGTCCCACATACGGGTGGCCACCGGCCCAGGCGCCACCGTGGTCGTCCCGATTGGCGTGGCCTTCAGCTCCAACCGCAATGACCGCACGAAGTTGGACACCCCAGCCTTGGTGGCGGAGTAGGTGGCCATGGTCGGAAACCCCGCCGTGCCGGCAATCGAGGACAGGAACACCAAGTGCCCGCGTCCCCGGGCCAGCATCCCGGGCAGGACGTATCGGGTCAGCACCATAGGTGCCTCCAAGTTCAACCGCGTGGCGGCCCGAACAACAGCAGGGTCGATCACAGCCGCCATATCGGTGGTCTCCATCCCGGCGTTGTTCACCAGCACGTCGATCGGCCCGTAGTCAGCCTCCACGACCCGAACCAGGGCCTCGACAGCGCCAACGTCGGTCAGGTCGACGACTACAGCGTGCCCACCTACCTCGGCCGCCACGGCGCGAAGCTCATCGGAGGCCCGGGCGGCCACCACCACGTGGGCACCCGCCGCCGCGTAGGCCCGGGCCAGCGCGGCCCCGATCCCCTTCGATCCACCGGTCACCAATACCCGTGCCCCGACCAATTCCATGCTGGCGACCGTAGCCCCACCACCGAGCCGGCTTCCCGACCCGCCAGCACCACGGGTACGGTCGACCGGCACCCCGGGAGCGGGGCCTGACTCCAGGAGCACGATGGCCGACGCAGATCTCTTCGAACAGTTCACCGTGGAAGTCTCCGACGAGGCTGTCTTCGACCTGCGACGACGCCTGGCCGACACCCGGTGGCCTGACCAGGTCGCTGACACGGGGTGGGATGACGGCTGCGACCTGGAGTGGCTTCGGAAGCTGGCCGACTACTGGGCCGACGGCTTCGACTGGCGATACGCCGAGGCCCGCATCAACTCCTTCGACCAGATCACCACGACTATCGACGGCCAGCGGATCCACGCCATCCACCAGCGGTCCCCAGAACCCGACGCCCTCCCCCTACTCATCTCCCACGGGTGGCCGGGGTCGATCGTGGAGTTCCTGCAGGTGCTGGGCCCACTGACCGACCCGGCCGCCCACGGAGGCGAACCGGGAGACGCCTTTCACGTGATCGCCCCGTCGCTTCCCGGTTACGCCTGGTCCGGCCCGACGGCGCAGCCAGGCTGGGGGCCTGACCGGACGGGACGGGCCTTCGCCCTGCTGGCTGACCGCCTCGGCTACGACCGTTACGGCGTGCAGGGCGGTGACTGGGGATCATTGGTGTCTCAACACATCGCCGGCCACGATCCCGACCACGTGGTCGGCTGCCACCTCAACATGCTCGCCGCCTTCCCGAGGGGTCGCGACGGCGACTTCGACGACATCACCCCCGTCGAGCAGCAACACCTCGACCGATCCGCCTGGTACCAGGCCGAGGACAACGGCTACTTCCGTATCCAAGAGACCCGCCCCCACACCCTGGGGGTTGGCCTCCAGGACTCGCCGGCTGGGCTGCTGTCGTGGATCGGCGAGAAGTTTCACGGTTGGACCGACCACGACGGTGATCCCCTGGACGTCGTAGACCGCGACGACCTGCTGGCCAACGTAAGTACCTACTGGTACACCGGAACCATCACCTCGTCGGCCCGCTTCTATCTGGAGTTCCGCCGGGACCTGACCGAGGGGCGTCTCCCACCACCGAATACCGAAGTTCCCTTCGGAGTTTCCGCCTTCCCGGAGGAGTTGATGGTAGGACGTCGTCGGTGGGTGGAGGCCGACCGCAACATCACCTTCTGGCGGGAACACGACCGGGGAGGGCACTTCGCCGCCATGGAACGGCCCAAAGAGTTCGTGGCCGACATCCGCGAGTTCTTCCGGACCCTCCGGTGAGTAGCCCGGTGATGCTGGTCGGGGCGGGTGGTACCGCCCTAGCAAGTGAAACCCGTGGTCCTGACGGGCCGACCGGACACCCGGTGGTAGCCACCACGGGATGGGCCAATGACCGCCGCGTCTGGTCACCGATGGTTGACGACCTAGCCGCAACCCACTCGGTGACCACTTGGGATCTCCGTGGACACGGCGACAGTGAGGCCCCGGCTCCCGGGGAGTACACCCGGGCCCACGCCCTGGGCGACCTGACTGCCGTACTGGACCATGCCGGCCGACCGGCCGTGCTCATGGGCCACAGCCTCGGGGGGTACCTGTCGCTAGCCCACGCCGTGGACCACCCGGACGACGTAGCTGGCTTGGTGCTCGTGGCCACCGGACCGGGGTTTCGGAAGGCGGAGGCCCGAGACCAGTGGAACGCCTCGGTTCGGGCCTCCATGGAGAAGCTGGATCTCCCGGTCGGAACCGATGAGCTCTCGATGCACACCGATGCCCACGTCATCGACCACCTGGCCGACATCGAGGTTCCGGTCCTGGTGCTGCTCGGGGAACACGACGTGCGCTTCGCCGCTTCGGCCAGCCTGTTCGAACGGGACCTAAACGTGCGAGAAACAGTGATCGTTCCCGACATGGGCCACATGGTCCACGTAAAGGCGCCGACCGAATGCGCGGCGGCCGTGTGCCGGTTCTTGGCCGGCCTCTGACCGGAACACCAATGAACACTGATCCCCTGGCCCGCATGGTTGATTTGCCGGGTGGTGCGTTCCGCATGGGGAACGAGGACGGCGGGTACCCGTCCGATGGCGAGGACCCGGTGCGCGAGGTACGAGTGTCACCGTTCGCTATCTCGGCCACCACGGTGACCACGGCCGAGTTCGGCGCCTTCGTGGAAGCCACCGGCCACGTCACGACCAGCGAACGAGCGGGATGGTCATTCGTGTTCGCCGGGCACCTACCCGACGACTTCGAGCCCACACGGGGCGTGGTGGGGGCCGAGTGGTGGCGTCAGGTGTTCGGGGCCGACTGGCGGCATCCCAACGGTCCGCAGGACGACCCCGTCAACTGGTCAAACCATCCGGTGGTCCACGTGTCGTGGTTCGATGCCGAGGCGTTCGCTGACTGGGCCGGGGGCCGGCTTCCCACGGAAGCCGAATGGGAGCACGCGGCCCGAGGCGGGCTGGACCAGAAACGCCTGCCGTGGGGTGACGAGACCCAGCCCGACGGCCCCGACCGACACCGGTTCAACATCTTCACCGGAACATTTCCGACAGAGGACAGCGCGGAGGATGGCTGGGCCGGAACCTGCCCGGTGGACGCCTTTGAACCCAACGGCTTCGGCCTTTACAACTGTTCTGGAAACGTGTGGGAGTGGACGGCCGACTGGTTCGGCACCGACCATGGGGCGGGGACGCCGATCCAAGACCCAGTCGGGCCGCCATTGGGAGTCGACCGAGTGGTCAAAGGCGGCTCGTACCTCTGTCACGACAGCTACTGCCACCGCTACCGACCGGCCGCCCGATCGGGCACCACCCCGGACAGCACCACTGACCACCAGGGCTTCCGGCTGGCTCAGTGAACCCGCGACCGGGCTACCGCCGGTCGGCCCGTAGCCTTGAACCCATGGGCCTGCGCAGCGAGGTGAACAGGGACGTCCAGCTGGCCACTCCCGGCGAGTTCGCTGTGCCCCGCATCGGTCCGCTAGAGGTGTGGCCGCCCGTGGTCCTGGCACCGATGGCCGGGGTCACCAACGCCCCGTTTCGCACCATGTGCCGAGAGTTCGGTGCCGGCCTGTACGTCAGCGAGATGGTCACCGCCCGGGGCCTGGTCGACGGCCACCTCAAGACAACCCGCCTGGCCCACTTCGCCCCCGAGGAGTCGCCTCGGAGCATCCAGCTATACGGAACCGAGCCGGACAGCATCGGCCGGGCTGTGGACATGCTGGTCGGCGAGGGACGGGTCGACCACGTCGACATGAACTTCGGCTGTCCCATGCCCAAGGTGACCCGGCGGGGCGGTGGAGCGGCCATCCCGTTGAAGCCGCGCCTGTTCGAAGCCATCGTCCGGGCTGCCGTCGAACGTTCGGGGGACGTCCCAGTTACCGTGAAGTTCCGGAAGGGAACCGACGACGACCACCTGACGTTCCTCGAGGCAGGCCGGATCGCTGAGGCCGTGGGGGCGTCGGCCGTGTCGCTCCACGCCCGGACAGCCGAGCAGTTGTACTCCGGGGAGGCCGACTGGACGGCGGTGGCCGACCTGAAGGCCGCGGTAGCCACCATCCCGGTCTTCGGGAATGGCGACGTGTGGGAGCCGTGGGACGCTCTACGCCTGATGCGCGTCACGGGCTGCGACGGCGTGGTGGTGGGGAGGGGCTGCCTGGGCCGACCGTGGCTATTCGGCGACCTGGCCTCCGTGTTCGGAACTGACTCGTCGTCTGGCGGCCGCGAGCCGGGTCCTCCCCCATCGTTGCGCCAGGTAACGACAACCATGGCCCGACACGCCCGACTGCTGGTGGCTTGGGCCGGACCACACGGCATCCGAGACTTCCGCAAGCACACCACCTGGTACCTGAAGGGCTACGCCACCGGGCCAGCGGCTCGAAGCCAACTCCAGTCCATCACCGACCTCGACCACCTAGACGGGTTGCTGGCCGACCTGCTGAACGACCTGGATCCGGACATGGCCCTGGACCCAAACTCGCTGCGCACGCCCCGGAGCCACCGAAACGGACCCCGGCCCGTGGTTCTCCCTGAGGGCTGGCTGGACGACCTGGATGACGCCACGCCCCCATCAGCCGAGGCTGAGGTTCTGGTCTCCGGCGGCTGACCACCTCCGACCGTCCGTCCATGGTTTCCGACCGGCTCGTTCTGGCGTCAGCCTCGCCGCGTCGTCTAACCCTGCTCCGTGACCTCGGAATCGAACCCGAGGTCCGGGTGGCCGAGGTGGACGAGACGCCACGACCCAGCGAGGACCCAGCAGCCCTCGTGGAGCGCCTGGCGTGTGCCAAGCGGGATGCGGTAGCCGGGCCCGGGGAGCGAGTGGTGGCCGCTGACACGGTGGTCGTACTGGACGGCGAGGCGCTGGGCAAGCCCGGGACCCCGGAGCGGGCGGCCACCATGCTCCGGCGCCTCTCGGGGCGGACCCACCACGTGGTGACCGGAGTGGCGGTAGTCGGTCCGTCCGGGCGGGCATCCACCACCGTGTCCACCAAGGTGATGTGGCGGACACTGTCCGAGACCGAGGTGGAGTCCTACGTGGCCTCCGGCGAACCGCTCGACAAGGCCGGGGGCTACGGGATCCAGGGCGGAGGGGCCGACTTCGTGGTCGCGTTGGTAGGGAGCAGGGAAAACGTCATCGGGCTACCGGTCACCACGACACTCGAGCTGCTGGCCTCAGTGGAGGCCGACGGCGACCCGTGGGTGCGAAGGCCCGGTTCCTGACCGTCGGGCTCAGCACCGTCGGGCTCAAACGGTCGGCGGAACCAGCCGCTGATCGTCGGTGAGGAAGACCCGCACCCCGAAGAACACCACAACCAGGCCGGTCACGGCGGCCGTGCCCAGGATCAGGAACAGGAGTGCCGCCTGAACCAGGGCCGCTTGGATCGGATCGACACCAGCCAGGATCAGACCGGTCAGGGCGCCGGGCAGGAACACCACACCCACCGACCGGGTGGTCTCGATCTGGGGGAGGAGGGCCAAGCGAAGGGCGTCGGAGGCAACGTCGCGCACGGCCCACGCTGGCCGGAACCCCAAGGCCAGCAGTGCCTCCACCTCTCCGACCCGGTCCCGAAGGCCGTCGACCAACCGGGTAGCCGCTACGACCACAACCTTCAGCGAGTTGCCGACCACCATCCCTGACACCGGGACCAGCACCCGGGCCTCCAGGGGCAAGATCCCTAGGGCGAACACGGTGGCCAGCGAAACGCCGAGGCCCAGGGAGGCGCCCACAGCAGTCATCCACCCCAGGCCGGCCAGACGGGGTTCCCGCCTTCGGGCGGCGTCGCCTGCCACCGGGACCATTGCCACCACCCAGGCCCACGCCCAGACCATCGGCGTGTCGCCGTCCAGCAGGAGAGTGAGGGCCCATCCAGCGAGCACCAGTTGGGCAACAGCCCGCACCGTGGCCTCGGCCAGCGAGCGTTCTAGGCCGAGGCGACGCCGCAACGAGATGCCGGCCACGACAACCATCGGGACAATCGACGCCGCCAGCCCCCACCAGCCGATGTCAACCCCAGTCACGTTCGCACGGTAGCCAGCCGAGGACACCGTGCCGGACGATCCCGCCTGTGGGCTGTGGTCCGACCCGACCTAGCCTGTTAGGCATGCTGAACAAGCGGACGGCTGTCCCCCGGGCCACAGCCGAGGGCCTCACGGTGGCCGACCTCTCGGTGGCCTATGACGGGCCAACGGTCCTCGACGACGTCTCGCTCGAGGTGGCGGCCGGTGAGGTGGTAGCGCTCCTCGGACCCAGCGGCTGTGGCAAGACCACCCTCCTGCGGACCATCGCCGGGCTGGAACGCCAGCGGACCGGAACGGTCCTCCTCGGCAACCGGGTCCTCAGCGACGACCAGACATTCGTCCCGCCAGAACGGCGGCGAATCGGAATGGTGTTCCAGGACGGCGCCCTGTTCCCCCACCTCAACGTGGGCCAGAACGTGGCCTACGGCCTCCCGCGGTCAGAGCGCCGCTCCGACCGGGTGGTCGAGGCCTTGGAGATGGTCGGATTGACCGGCCTGGACCGGCGGATGCCCGGATCGCTGTCCGGGGGTCAGCAGCAGAGGGTTGCCCTAGCCCGTGCCCTGGCTCCACGCCCCGGCGTACTGCTCCTGGACGAACCGTTCTCTGGCCTGGACTCCTCCCTTCGGGTCCAGGTTCGGGGGGAGATCTACCGCCTCTTGGTGGAGTTAGGCATCACTACGGTCTTTGTCACCCATGATCAGGAAGAGGCGTTCGTCCTCGGCGACCGAGTGGCCGTACTCAACGACGGCCGCCTGGCCCAGGTGGGAACCCCCGACGAGTTATACCGCCACCCGGTGGACCGGTGGGTGGCCCGCTTCGTAGGCGACGCCAACCTTCTCCCGGTGCCCTCGGCCGTCGGAATCTGTGCGACCCCAGTGGGTGACGTGCCGGTGTCACGTGACGTGGACGGGCCAGCCGAGCTGCTGCTGCGGCCCGAGGACATCCGGGTGGCCAGCGGTGGAGACGGCACCGTCGAGCTGGTGGAGTACTACGGCCACGACGCAATGGTCCTGGTCCGGCTCCACGACGGCATATTCATCCAGGCGCGCACTGAGCCCGAC
The DNA here is from genome assembly GCA_022452035.1 of Acidimicrobiales bacterium. Classification (NCBI taxonomy): domain Bacteria; kingdom Bacillati; phylum Actinomycetota; class Acidimicrobiia; order Acidimicrobiales; species Acidimicrobiales bacterium. Next base: position 40,382 of record JAKURV010000007.1, read on the forward strand.
GTGGCATTCCAGCGTGGGGACCAGGTGGATGTGACATATGTCGGCCCTGGAGCGGTAGCTCTCGACGTTTGATTCCCGAATTGCTCTTGTTAGGTTCCCCTCACAATCTGTTAGGGAACCTTTACACATCGAGCCAAAGGACGGGATCTTACCCATGGACCAGCGAACCCCAAGACAACCAAGCCGCATAGCGGCCGCCCTCCTATTAGTTCTTGGGCTCACCGCAATGCTCACAGCATGCGGGAGCGACGATCCCGAGTCGTTGACCGTTTACTCGGGTCGAAGTGAGAAATTGGTAGGCCCGATCTTTGAGGCATTCACCGCAGACACGGGCATCGCCCTAGACGTTCGCTACGGCTCGTCGAATGACCTGGCCCTTCTCCTATCTGAGGAAGGAACCAAGACCCCGGCTGATGTGTTCTTGTCCCGAAGCCCCGGTCCCGCTGGGTATCTAGATGATCTAGGCATGTTGGCAAAACTGGACGACGACGTATTGGACCGCGTGGCGGCTACTGATCGATCTCCCACCGGCACCTGGGTTGGGTTCGCCGGGCGAGGAAGGGTTCTTGTCTACAACGTGGACGAGGTGGCGACCGGAGACCTTCCCGGCTCGGTCTTCGACCTGACCGGCCCTGAGTACGCAGGCAGAGTTGCCGTACCAGGCAGCAACTCCTCATTCCAGGACTGGTTCACGCTGTTCCGGCTCCGCAACGGTGACAACGTTGCCACCGGATGGCTGAACGACATGGTGGCTAACGGGTCCCGCTTCTACCCGAAGAACGGTGCCATCGTGGAAGCTGTGGGCCGCAACGAGATCCAGTTTGGGCTCGTGAACCACTACTACAACTTCCAGAAGGTGGCCGCGAACGGGGACGCCCAGCGGTCGGCCAACCACGGTTTCGCCCCCGGGGATGACGGTGGTCTGATGATCATCGCTACGGCAGCTGTACTGAATGAGAGCAACGAACAGGATGGCGCCAATCGCCTGCTCACCCACCTGCTCAGCGACGAACAGCAGCGGTACTTGACCGACAGCGTCTACGAATACCCACTGGCCCTCGGCGTGGCTCCGGCTGACGTCTTGCCACCGGCTCCCGTCGACCGGATAGGCGCCGTCGACATCGACGACATAGCTGCCGAGTTCACTCGCACGATCGAGATCATCGAGGCGAGCGGCGTACTCGATCAGTGAACCAGGGGGGCCACGGTGACTAACCGCCGACGAGGCCTCCGCTGGGCGGAGCAGCCGGGATGACGGACATCACCAAGGTTCCACGAACAGGGGCTGCTCGACGCCGGGCGGGCGTCGGGCGGCCCCCGAAACCACTTCTGGGGACGGCGATCCTCATTGCCGCCTTGTTCGCCCTTCCCGGCGGGTATGTGGCTTGGCGAGCGGCCGGCGGTTCGGAATCTCCGCTGGCTCTCCTCGGATCCCGCCAGACCCTTGATCCCCTCTGGCGGACCGTTCAACTGGCCGCTCTCGTCTCTGTCTCAACCGCTCTACTGGGCACCGGGCTGGCCTGGCTAACCACCCGGACGGACCTGCCGTTGCGCCGCCTCTGGCGAGTCGTCGTCCCCCTGCCGCTCGTTTACCCCAGCTTCGTAGGTGCCGCGGCATTTATCTCCGGTCTTACTCCCGGCGGCGTGGTCCATGACTTGGCTGGAGTATTCGGCATTGAGCTAACTATTCGCCTCCACGGCCTGGTTGGGTCGTGGCTGGTCCTCACCCTCTTTACCTACCCCTACGTGTACCTTCCGGTGGCGGCCCGGCTGACCACCCTCTCCACCGCCTTCGAAGAGAACGCCCGCCTACTTGGCGACGGACCCCGCCGGGTATTTCTCCGCGTCGTCCTCCCTCAGGTGGGGCCATCAATTGCCGCCGGCTCGCTACTGGTGTTTCTCTACACCCTCAGCGATTTCGGCGCTGTACACCTCATGCGGTTCGAGACTCTCACCCAGACCATCTTCCGCACCCGCCTCTTCGACCGGGACAGGTCGTTCGCTCTGGCCCTGCTCCTCTTGGTCCTGGCCCTTCTGGTCGTGGCCGCCGAGCGCACGGTGGCCCGTTCCGGAACCCGCAGGGGTGCTCGGGTCAGTGCTATCGGCGACCGCCAGTCTCTCGTCGTTCCCCTGGGCCGGTGGAAAGCGGCCTGCACCGCGGCCACGGCCGTCGTCGTTGGACTGGCCTTGGTGGCTCCCGCCGTGTCGCTAGCCGACTGGGGCCTCTTCGGATGGTTCAGATCCCGTCGCGGCGCCGCCGGGCTCCGACTGGACTGGGACGACGTGGTAGCGCCGACGTGGAACACCATCTGGGTGAGCACGGTGACGGCCGTGGTGGCCGTGGCCGTAGTCCTTCCCGTGGCGTACCTCCTAGCTCGCCACCGCTCCCGTGTGGGTGGCGTGGTCAACGCCGTGGTGGTAGCAGGTTTCGCCATCCCAGGCCTGGTGGTCGCCCTGTCCATGGTCTTTTGGACTCTGCACGCTTCGCCATTCGAGTTCCTAATCGGCTCGATGCCCGTGCTGGTATTCGCCTACGTGGTGCACTTCGGGGCCCAGGCCGTCCGGACGACCCAGGTGGCCGTCGAAGCCGTCCCCCTCCGCATGGAGGACGCGGCCCGCCTACTGGGTGCTGGCCGACTACGCCGGCTAGCCACCGTCGAACTTCCGCTCATGGCACCCGGCCTGGCCGCCGGCGCTGGATTGGTCATGCTGTCCACCATGAAGGAGTTACCGGCCACGCTGCTGGCCTCACCGATCGGCTTTCGGACTCTGGCCACCCAGATCTGGAACACCTACGAGGCGCTGTTTCTCCCCGAGATGGCCGTCTTGGCACTGGTCCTGCTGGCCATCAGCGCCACCATGACTTGGTTGCTCGTCATACGCCGAAGCGAGCACCTGCGTTAAGACCGCCCGACCGGACGGGGCGTCAACGTGTTGTGACCAGGATGCGGTCGGCGGCGAAGGACCCGACGTCCACTCGTCGGCCAGCGATCTCCACGGTGATCGTTCCCTCATCAGCCGACCTCACCCGACCCATCTCACCGGGCATCAGGCTGGAGTCCTCCAAGAACTGCAGCAGACCGTCGGCGAACTCCAACTCTTCGGGAATGCGGTTCACCGTAAAGGACTCACCCACGGCGACATCGGCTAGGTGGCGGGTGTCAGGCTCCCGGTAGGAACTTCCGGGGATGGGATTTCCATGGGGGCAGGTCGTCGGACTCCCTAGAAGGCGGTTCAGGGCGTCCTCTACGGACGGAGAGATGACGTGCTCCCACTTGCCGGCCTCATGGTGGGCTTCGGTCCACGTCAGGCCCAGGACATCGGTTAGGAACCGCTCGGCCAGGCGGTGCCGACGGACCACCGAGGAAGCCAGGTCCCGACCATCAGCGGTCAGCGAAATCCCCTCCGCGTCGCTGGTGACTAGGCCTTCCTTCTCCATGCGCTTGATCATCTCGGAGACGGCCGGACGGCTGACCTCGAGCCGTTCGGCGATCCGAGCCTGGATCACTTCTAGATCATCCTCGGCGAGTTCGAAGATCGTCTCGCAGTACTCCTCGAAGGCCGGGTGGTATTCGGGCGCCTGGTATGGCATGCCGACGATTGTAGGCGTCAGTCTTCGATGGCGGCTGGGCGACCCGGTGAGACAGGTCGTCACGGACGGGCGATGATTGGACCATGTCCCTCGACCCCCGGGCCCCGGTGATCGTGGGTGTTGCCCAGGTCACCGACCGGGTAAGTGACCCAGCGGTCGCCCGGACCCCTATCGAGTTAATGGTCGACGCCCTGCGTAGCGCGGCAGTCGACGCAGGCAGCCCCGGCTGCATCGCCGGCCTCGAAGTAGTCGGCGTGGTCGGTGGCATCTGGAGTTATACCGACCCTGGACGACAAGTAGCCGACCAGGCTGGCGCCAGCATTGCCTCTACCCTGCTCACCGGGCTGTCCGGGACCTCGCCCCAGTGTCTGCTGGACCACCTGGCCACCCAGATCGCCGGCGGAGGCATAGAGGCAGCGGCCATGGTCGGCGGCGAGTCCTATCGGTCGCGCCGACGGGCCCGTCGGATGGGCGTGGACTTCCGCCGGGACGTAGACGAATCTCTGCCGCCGGCCGAGAAGTATGCGGGCATGCTGCCAATGGCCACCGACCATGAAGTGAGCCGGGGCGTTGTGGCCCCCGGGGTTTTCTACCCCGTTGTCGAGACGGCGATCCGATACTCCCGGCGCGAATCAGTGTCTGAACACAGACAAAGGGTCGGCGAGTTGTGGTCCCGCTTCAACGCCGTAGCCGTGGAAAACCCCCATGCTGCGGTCCGCACGCCGATGACCCCTGACGAGATCACCACACCAATCGATGGCAATCGCATGGTCGCCACCCCGTACACCCGAGCCATGATGGCCAACAACAGCGTGGATCAGGCCTCAGCAGTCTTGATCCTGTCGGTTGCCCGGGCCGAAGCTCTGGGAATTCCCCGGGACCGCTGGATTTTCCCTCAGGTGGGAACACGTGCGGAGGACCCGCCGTCGCCCAGTATGCGTTGGGACCTGCATCGGTCCCCAGGTGCCAGGGTCGCTGGCCACCGGGCCCTTGCCCTTGCAGACCTAGGAGTCGACGACGTCGACCACCTGGATCTCTACGCGTGTTTCCCGGCGTCAGTACAGGTGTGCTCGACCGAGTTGGGTATCGACCTTGACGGAGATCGGCCCCTAACCGTGACCGGTGGACTGACCTTTGCTGGTGGCCCCCACTCCAACTCGGTGGGCCAGAGCCTTGCTGCCATGGTGGAGAGGCTGAGAGAACTGCCCGGGATGGGATTGATCTACGCCAACGGCGGGTATTTCGGCAAGCATGCTTTCGGCGTATACGGCTCGGAGCCCCCGATAGCCGGGTACCGGAGCGAGGACCTCCAATCCGAGGTGGAGGAACTTCCAGTCCGGGTGCCGGATCCAGCCTTCACAGGCAAGGGAACCATCGACGGCTACACGGTTATCTATGACCGAAATGGCCGGCCGGAGCGTGCCCTGGTAGCCCTCCTAACCGACGAGGGGGCCCGGGTGTGGGGTGGAAGCACCGAGCGTGCCAGCCTCGTAGCGATGGTCGACGAGGAGCACGTCGGCCAAACAGCTGAAATAGACCCCGACGGACTAGTGGCCTTCTGAACCGAGGAGCCCCATGCAGACACCGATCACCGAAATGTTCGGGATCGAGTTCCCGATCCTCGCCTTCACCCACTGTCGTGATGTGGTGGCAGCTGTATCAAAGGCCGGCGGACTTGGGGTGCTGGGTGCCGTCGGCCACAGCGACAGCGGGCTGGAGACCGACCTGGCTTGGATCGAGGCCGAGATCGGTGACCGCCCCTACGGCGTGGATCTCATCGTGCCAGCACGGTACGCAGGCTCTGAGGAGGGAGGACTGGACGTCGCCGACCTGGTGGCCGCCATCCCGGGTGCTCACCAAGAGTTCCTCGACGACCTGATGGAGCGCTACCAGGTCCCCGAGGACCCCGACGCGGCGGGCTGGGCCATACGTCCGGGAGAGGCCCCATTCTCGGCCAACCGGGCAAGCCAACAACTCGACATCGCCCTGGCTCACCGACCCTCGCTGGTTGCCAATGCCCTCGGACCTCCGCCTTCTGAAATGGTCCAGCGCTGCCGGGAGGCAGGGGTGAAGGTGGCAGCTCTGGCCGGTACCCGGGTACACGCCGAACGTCATGTGGCGGCGGGTGCTGACGTCATCATCGCCCAGGGCACGGAGGGTGGAGGCCATACCGGTCAGATCGGGTCCATGGTTCTGCTCCCCGAGGTAGTCGACGCCGTGGCCCCAGTACCGGTCCTTGGAGCAGGCGGCATTGGACGGGGTCGCCAAATGGCAGCCGCCATGGCCCTTGGCGCGTCCGGCGTCTGGTGCGGATCCGTGTGGCTAACCACAGAAGAGGCAGAGACCCACCCGGTGGTCAAATCCAAGATGCTTGCTGCCAGTTCGGGAGACACCCTGCGCTCCCGGTCGATTACCGGTAAACCGGCCCGCATGTTGCGCACGGCATGGACCGACGAGTGGGACCGGGCCGAGACTCCCGAGCCGCTAGGAATGCCACTGCAGCCCATGCTGACCAGCGCCGTGATGGAACGCATCAACCGGGCGGCCCACCGCGAGGGTTCGGGAGCGGAGGAATTGGCCACCTACTTCGTGGGCCAGGTGGTTGGGACCATGAACCGGACCCGGGGCGCCGGACAGGTCGTTCTGGACATGGTGGAGGAGTTCATCGACGCCGCCGAGGCGGTAGCCACCCAACTCGAGATCTGACCGGCACTCCTAACCGACAGGTTCGATGCCTGTCTGTCTAGGAAAGGCTGACCAATTGTCCGCCGTCCACCAACACGGCGTGGCCGGTCATCCAACTCGAGGCATCTGAGGCAAGGAAGAGCACCGTTCGAGCGATGTCCTCCGGCTCGCCTAGCCGCTTCAACGGTAGGACCTCGGCGATGGCATCGCCCCGTCCGTCTTCCCACAGCGCACGGGCAAAGTCGGTGCGGACCAGGCCCGGGCACACGGCGTTGACCCGAACCGCTGGGCCCACCTCGGCCGCCAGTTGCTCGGTCAGGTGGATGAGGGCCCGCTTGGTCAGGTCGTAGACGCCCAGGATGGCGTTGGTGCCGAAGGCGCCAACCGATGAGACGTTGACCACGGCCCCGCCGTGCTCCTTCATCCAGAGGTTCCAGACGGCCTGAGTCCACACCAACGGAGTGGTCAGGTTGGTGGCGAAGGTCTTCTCCCACCTGGGTACGTCGATGTCGATGACTGGCCCGGCATATGGGTTAGTCGCCGCGTTATTGATCAGTACATCGACGGCCCCAAACGCCTCCATGGTGCCGTCCAGCACCCGTTGCATGTCCTCGAATTTTCCCACGTGGCCGGCCACCCAGGCCAGGTCGCCACCCGTCGAGGCCCGGAGGTCCTCGACCGTGGCCGCACAGGTCTCCTCGTTGCGGCTGGTGATCATCACCTTCGCCCCGGCCTCCGCCATGGCCGCAGCAATGCCGCGACCGATTCCTCGCGAGCCGCCGGTGACGATGGCGACTTTGCCGTCCAGTCGGATGTCCATGGCCGGCGACCCTAGGGCCGGGGTCCGGCCCGTCCCGAAGTGGGCGCCGTACCCGACACGGTCAGGAAACCCGGCGTTCGTGGCCCTCCCAGTAGGGCTCGCGCAGTTCACGCTTGAGGATCTTGCCCGACGGGTTCCTGGGGATGGCCTCGACGAAGTCCACCGTCTTCGGGCACTTGAAGCCGGCCAAGTGCTCCCGAGCGTGGACCAGGATCTCGTCGGCCGTTACCCCGGAGTCGGCTACCGGGATGACCAGGGCCTTGCCCACCTCTCCCCACTTCTCGTCTGGCACGCCAATTACCGCCACATCGGCGATCCCCTCATGCGACATCAGGGCGTTCTCCACCTCAGCTGGGTACACGTTCTCCCCACCCGAGATGATCATGTCCTTCACCCGGTCGTGGATGTAGAGGTAACCGTCCTCCATATAGGCGAGATCCCCACTCCGAAGCCAACCGTCGCCCGGCAGGGCCTTGGCCGTCTCCTCGGGCATGTTCCAATAACCCTTCATGATCCCGCCGTGACGCATCCAGACCTCGCCCACCGCGCCGTCAGCCACTTCCTCACCGGTTTCCGGTTCGACAATCTTCATCTCCATGCCCCGGATGGGCTTGCCGGCCGACCGCAGCAGCTTCGGGTCGGCGTCGCCCCCGTGGTCCTCGGGCGGCAGCGTGGTGCCTCCACCGGTGGTCTCTGTCATCCCGTACACCTGGAAGTAGTTACATCCGAACTGCTCCATCGATTTCACCAGGACGTCCTCAGTGATGGGCGAGGCTCCGTAGGCGATGTACTGCATCGATGACAGGTCGACGCCCTCGCTGGGCACCATCAGGAAAAACTGGAGGATGGCGGGCACGAAGATGGCGTGCGTGGTCGCCTCCGCTTCCACGATCTGCAGTCCAGCCACCGGATCGAACTCCCGCATCATGATCGTGGTGGCCCCGTTAGCCATGCCGAACTGCGCCCAGCCGCTACCAGCAATGTGGAACAGCGGCATGACACAGAGGTTGCGGGAATTCTCGTCCATGTCCCAGTCCACCGTGTCGAACAGGGCCTGGAAGTTGGCGTTAGTGATCTGGGCTCCCTTAGGCAGGCCGGTAGTGCCTGAGGTGTAGAGCTGTGAGCAGACATCATCGTCAGCCACTGGCAACCTCTCGCAATCCGATCCGTGGGCATCTCGCCACTCGTCGTACGAGACGTGGTCCCCTGCCGAACCGATGACCACGATCCGCTGGACGTGGGTCAGGTCGGCCTCAAAGGTCGCCAACTGCTCAGCGAACTCCTCGTGGATTACCAGGACCTTCGCCTGCGAGTCGTTGACGATGTAAGCCATCTCCGGTGGAGCTAGGCGCCAGTTCACGGCAACGGTCACTGCGTTCAGGTAGGCCGCGCCGAACGCCAACTCGAAATACTCGATCGAGTTCTTGTCAATGAAGGCCACCCGGTCCTGAGAGACGACGCCGTCGGCGGCCAGGGCGTTGGCCGTCTGGCCGGCCCGAGCCTGGATGTCGTTCCACGACAGGCGGTCATCGCCGAGGACAATCATGTCCCGGTCCCCGAGGGCCGCTGCCCCGAGGTCAATGACGTCGGCAAAATTCTTTACAAGGGAGAGGTCCATGGCAACGAAATCTATCCCGGACCCCGGTCGGTGGTCACCCCCAAGTGGTCAGAACCCAGGTTGTTCAGTAGCCGCGCGACGCCGTGGCTTAGAGCAGCTTGGTGACCGAGGCGACCTCGTAGCGGTCTATCGACACGCCGGAGACACCGCAGTCCCCAAGTGACTTCTGGAAGGTCCGACTGTGGGAAGCAGCCATGTGGGCTCCGAGGTGCTCTTCGTTTTCCCACCGCTCGAAGAGCCTCAACAAGCCTGGGATGAGCGGATCGGCAGCCATCACGTAGTCGAGACACCCCTCCTCGACCCGAGTGGCCTCCATCAGCGTGGTCGCCGATGCCAGCATCTGTTCTGCCTTGTCGGGGTCGAACGCAATGGTGCCAGCGATGACGATCATGGAGACCTCCGTAGGTCCGTGGTGTCGACAGGGAGCGTACTGTCGGCCTCTCCGACCGACGGAAGCGGAGACGGCGTGGAACCAAAGACATGGGCGAGCACCTGACCACCGGCCACGACGGCATCGTCCGGTGCTGGTGGCCCGGAGACCGGGCCGACTACCTCGCCTACCACGACCAGGAGTGGGGTCGACCGGTGGTTGACGATGTCCGCTTGTTCGAAAAGGCCTGCCTTGAGGGATTTCAGGCCGGCTTGTCGTGGTTGACCATCCTGCGCAAGAGGGAGAACTTCCGGGCTGCTTTCGCCGGCTTCGACCCGACCCTTGTAGCCCAGTTCAACGATCAGGACGTGGAGCGATGCCTGGCCGACGCTGGAATCGTGCGTCACCGGGGCAAGGTCGAATCCACTATCAACAACGCTGCCCGTGCCCTGGAGGTGATTACCGAGTTCGGCTCGCTGGCCGCCTACCTGTGGGGCTTCGAACCCGACGGGCCGACCCGGACCAACGAGGGTCACGTCCCGACCACTACGCCCGCCGCGGCCGCCCTTAGCCGGGACCTCAAACGGCGGGGCTGGACGTTCATCGGACCGACTACCGCGTACGCGTTGATGCAGGCCATGGGCATGGTCAACGACCACCTAGAGGGTTGTGCCCTACACGCCGTGGTCGAAGGCGAGCGGGCCGACCTAATTCGGCCAGTGGTTGCCGGGGGCCCAAGGTGAGCCTCCGCCTCTCGGTGCTCGACCAGTCACCAGTCCCTGAGGGGTCCAGCGCCGGCGACGCCCTGCGCAACACCCTGGACCTGGCTCGCCGCTGCGAGACCATGGGCTACCACCGCTACTGGGTGGCTGAGCACCACGGCATGACAGGGTTGGCCGGGTCCAGCCCGGAGGTCCTGATTGGCTCCCTCGCCGGGGCTACCGAGCGGCTCCGGGTGGGCTCCGGCGGTGTGATGCTTACCCACTACGCCCCGCTGAAGGTGGCCGAGGCGTTCTGCGTACTGGCCTCACTTCACCCGGGCCGCATCGATCTCGGGGTGGGCCGGGCGCCGGGATCCGACCACCTCACGGCGGCCGCCCTAGCCCGGGGCGGTGCCCGTACGCCGCTGGAGCACTACCCCAACCAGTTGGAGGAGTTGATCCATCTGCTGGACGACACCTTGCCCGCCCACAGCCCCATCCAGGGAGTGCGGGCCACCCCTCGACCCGAGCGGCCCCCCGAGGTCTGGCTGCTGGCCTCTAGCGCCGACTCGGCCGCCTACGCCGCCCACTTTGGGTTACCGCTGGGCTGGGCCGACTTCATCGCCCAGGTCGACGGGGCACCAATCGTGGAGGCCTACCGGCGCCAGTTCCAGCCATCGGACCGCTGTCCGGAACCGCGGGTCCTGCTCTGTGCCAGTGCGCTGTGCGCCGAGACCGACGACGAGGCCGAGGCTCTGGCGGCCGCCGTTCGGGCCTGGCGGGCCTCCGGCCTCCGGGGTCCCATCCCCGCCACCCCAGGGGGGTCGACCTCCCGTCCCGTTCCCATTCAACCGGGCCGCCGGTCGGTCGCCCACGGGTCACCCGACCGGGTGGCCGACCGGTTGGACCCCATGGTCGAGGCGTTCGGTGCCGAGGAGTTGATGGTGGTCACCATCTGCCACGACCACGAGGCCCGGGTCCGGTCTTACGAGTTGCTGGCTACCCGGTTCGGCGTCCATCCCGACGCCGCCTGATGGCCGTGTATGACGCCTCCCTGGCCGACCGGATCCCCGCCGGGACCGATCCCGACCGGGTGGCCGAGCTGTTTATCGACTGGGCAGCCGAGCGGAGCCTGGATCTCTACGACGCTCAGGAGGAGGCCGTCCTAGAGATTCTGGGCGGCAGTCACGTTGTGCTGGCCACCCCCACCGGATCCGGGAAGTCGCTGGTGGCCATAGCGGCCCACGCGGCGGCTCTGGCCCGCGGCGACCGCAGCATCTACACCGCCCCCATCAAGGCGCTGGTCAGCGAGAAGTTCTTCGCCCTGGCCCGAGACTTCGGCGCGGCCAACGTGGGCATGGTCACAGGTGACGCCTCGGTCAACGCCGATGCGCCAATCGTCTGCGCAACCGCCGAGATCCTCGCCCACCAGGCCCTGCGCGAGGGTGCGGCCTGCCCGTTTGGCCTGGTGGTAGCCGACGAGTTTCACTTCTACGCCGACCCCCAACGGGGCTGGGCCTGGCAGGTCCCCCTGCTGGAACTACCGCAGGCCCAGTTCCTGCTCATGTCAGCCACCCTCGGTCCAACGGCCCGGTTCACCGAGGACCTGATCCGCCGGACCGGCCGACCTGCGGTCACCGTGGCCGGCACAGTCCGGCCGGTGCCCCTCACCTTCCAGTATCAGGAGACCCCCCTCCACGAGTCCATCACCGAGCTGGTCGAGACCGACCGGGCGCCGGTCTACATCGTCCACTTCACCCAGAAGGCGGCCGCTGAGAAGGCCCAGGACCTATGCAGCCTCGACGTGCTCTCCAAGGAGCAGAAGGCGGCCGTCCGTGAGGCGGTGGGTGGGTTCCGGTTCGACACACCGATCGGCAAGGACCTGAAGCGGTTCATCGGCCACGGGATCGGCCTGCACCACGCCGGGATGCTCCCCCGCTACCGACTCCTGGTCGAGAAGCTGGCCCAGGCTGGCCTCCTGAAGCTGATCTGCGGCACCGACACCCTCGGGGTGGGGGTGAACGTCCCCATTCGGACCGTGCTGTTCACGCAGCTCTGCAAGTACGACGGGGTGTCGACCCGGCTGCTCGGTAACCGAGAATTCGCCCAGATCGCCGGGCGGGCTGGGCGACGGGGCTTCGACGACGAGGGCCACGTGTGGGTCCAGGCACCGGTTCACTGGATCGAAAACCGGCGGGCTGAGGCCAAGGCGGTTGCTGATCCCGCCAAGCGGAAAAAGTTGGTAAGGAAGAAGCCTCCGGAACGGGGCTACGCCCACTGGAACGTGGAGACGTTCGACCGGCTGGTCTCCGGGGCGCCCGAGCCACTCACGTCCTCGTTCGAAGTCTCCCACCAGATGGTGCTCAACGTGCTGTCCCGTCCCGGGGACGGCCGCCGGGACCTCAGGCGCCTCCTGCTGGACAACCACGAGCCCCGCGACCGCCAGCGCCGCCATGTCCGTAAGGCCATCGGCGTCTACCGGTCACTGCGCGACGCTGGGATTGTCGTGGAACTGGACGAGCCGGACGATGAGGGGCGGATGGTCTCGGTCGGCGTCGATCTGCAGGACCGCTTCGCCCTCCATCAACCGCTGTCCCTGTTCGCCCTCGAGGTCATCCCCGAGTTGGCCGACCGGCCCAACGACCCGGGGATCTCGGCCGCTCCGGACCTCGATCCGGACGCCACGACCCGGGCCCACGCCCTGGACGTCCTTTCGGTGATCGAATCGGTGCTGGAGAACCCCAGCGTGATCCTGGCTGCCCAGGTCAACCGGCTCCGCTCTGAGCTGGTGGCCCGGCTCAAGATGGAGGGTGTCGAATACGAGGAACGCATGGAGCGTCTGGCCGAGGTGGAGCCGCCCCGACCGCTAAAGGAGTTCCTGTACGGCACGTTCGACGTGTTCCGTAGGCATCACCCCTGGGTGGGCGACGAGAACGTGAAGCCCAAGTCGGTGGCCCGGGAGCTGTACGAAACCGGCTTCGAGTTCCGCCAATACATCGAACATCACGGCCTCAAGCGCTCCGAGGGGACTGTGCTGCGGTACCTAGGCGAGGCCTACAAGGCGCTGGTCCAGAATGTGCCCGAGGACTCCAAGACCGAGGCCCTTTACGACCTGGAGGCCTGGATGGGAGAAACGATCCGCCAGGTGGACTCCAGCCTGCTGGACGAGTGGGAGAAGCTCCGCCACCCCGCCGATGAGACGGTCGAGACGGTCGAGGACCAGGCACCCGACCGACCGGACGTGACCCGCAACGCCCGGGCCTTCCGGGTGATGGTCCGTAACGAGGTCTTCCGATGGGTCCAGTTGCTGTCTCGTCGCCGCCTCGATGACCACGAGGCGCTGGCTGGGGTGCCCACGGTGGGGGACGTACGGCGAACGGCCGACGACGTGACGGAGTCCATCGCCCCGTACTGGGAGGAGCACCCCGAGCTCCCTACCGACAGCCACGCCCGGGGTGGTGCCTTCTTTTCCCTGGATGACAGCGGACCTGACCGGTGGCCGGTCCGCCAGACTGTCGCCGACCCCGAGGGCCACCACGAGTGGGTGCTTGACGGCGAGGTGGACCTGGCCGCTTCCCGCGAGGAGGGTCGGGCCGTAGTCCGCCTAGGGGCAATCCACCGCCTGTGAGGTGGCCGTCCTAGAAGTCGCGGTCGGCCACGAAGCAGGCCAGACCGGCGAGCTCGACGACCACGGTTTCGACCAGGTCGACGCCACCCAGGGTGTCCAGGGCGGTCTCCAGGTGCTGCCGGGCCTCGACCACTGTCCGGTCCCGGCCCCCAGCCTCCTCGATGAGCGCCGCTGCTCGTGCCACGTCGGCATCGGAAAGGTCACCGTCGCCGGCGTATACGGCACGCAGCTCGTCAGCCGCCGAGTCGCCGGCGTTCAGCACCAGGGCCACCGGCAGTGACTTCTTGCGCTCCCGCAGATCGTTGCCGGCCGCCTTCCCAGTCACCGTCGGATCGCCCCAGATGCCCAGCACGTCATCCACGGCCTGGAAGGCCAAGCCCATCTCCTGCCCGAAGGCTTCCAGGGCGTTCACCCGGGTGGTGTCGGCCCCGGCCAGTACGGCACCGACCGAGGCGGCGTATCCGAGCAGGGCACCGGTTTTGTCGGCCTCCATGGCCAGGCAGGCCGCTAGGTCCACGTCGAGCCGGTCGTCAAAGGCCATGTCGGCAGCCTGTCCGGCGATCATGGCCGCCGTGGCGTCAACCAGCCGGGTGGTGGCCACCACCCGCTCGGGGGTCGGGTCGTCCAGCAGGACCTGGAAGGCCAGAGTGTGCAGGGCGTCACCGGATATCACCGCTTCATCCACCCCGAAGGCCGACCAGACGGTGGCCCGATGACGTCGTTCGGTGTCGCCGTCGATGATGTCGTCGTGGACCAGCGAGAAGTTGTGGACCAGCTCCACGGCCACTGCGCCGGGAACCCCGACCTCGGCTGGAGCGCCCACGGCCTCGGCCGATAGGAGGGCCAGCGTCGGTCGGAGGCCCTTGCCCGCCCCGACACCAGCCGGCGAGCCGGTGTGCTCATCCCACCCGAAGTGGTAACGGGCCGGGAGTCGAAGGTCTGGGCACAGCCGGTCCACCGCTTCCTCCAGGGCTGGCTCGACTAGGAGGCGGGCTCGTTCCAGGCAGTCGAGGGCAGCCATCAGCCGCGCCGGTCGGGGAGGAACCGGTAGGCGTCGCGTACCTCGGCGACCCGTTCCGGGTCCACGTCGGCCACCACGACGCTCTCGGCGTGGTCGACCCCCTCAGCCAGCACTTCGCCCATCGGGTCCACAATCACCGTGTCGCCTGAGTAGGTCAGCCCGTCGGCCACCCCGACCCGGTTAACGCCTACCACGTAGGCCTGGTTCTCGATGGCCCGGGCCAGCAGCAGGGTCCGCCAATGGTGGCGCCGGGACTCCGGCCAGTTGGCTACCACCAGGTAGACGTCGGTGTCGGCGGCCCGGTCCCAGAAGGCATTGGCGAACCGCAGGTCGTAGCAGACGAAGAGCGAGACCCGTAGCCCGTCCACCTCCACGGTGACCGGGCGGTGACCGGGTCGGTAGTGCTTGTGCTCGTCGGCGAACGTGAACGGGTGCAGTTTGTCGTAGTGGTGTCGGGTGCCGTCCGGCCCAACCAACAGGAAGCGGTTCACCGGGTGGGCGTCGTTGCGGTCCCGGGTCGGGATTGACCCACCGATCCACACGTCTTGCTCGGCGGCCCGGGCTACCAGGAACTGCTCAGTGGGGCCGCCGGGAGGTTCGGCGATCCGGTCGGCGGCCAGCGAGAAGCCGGGACCGAACATCTCGGTTAGGACGACCAGCCGGGCCCCGTCTTCCGCCGCGGCGGCGATAAGGGGCTCCAGGAGGTCGCAGGTGGCCGCGGCGTCCTCCCACACGATGTCGTGCTGGAGTGCGGCGATCCTCATGGCCTCAGGCTGCCAGACCGGACAACCGGTCCATGGCCTCGTCGAGGACCTCGATCCGCTTGCAGTAGGCGAAGCGCACAATGGACCGGCCTGCCTGCTGGTCGTCGTAGAAGACCCGGTTGGGGATGGCCACCACGCCGCATCGTCCCGGGAGGTCCCGGCAGAAGTCCATGCCGTCGTCGTAGCCGAGGGGCCGGACGTCGGCCGTCAGGTAGTAGGTGCCCGGAGCGGGATAGACGTCCAGGCCGGCGGCAGCCAGGCCGGCCGACACCCGATCCCGCTTGGCCCAGAGGTCGGCGGCTAGGCCGGTGAAGTAGTCGTCGCCCAGGTTCAGGGCGGTGACCATGGCCCGCTGGAAGGGCGCCCCGCTGGTGAACGTTAGGTGCTGCTTGACGGTATGGACGGCCTGGATCAGGTCCGACTGTGCGTGGGCCCAGCCCACCTTCCAGCCCGTGGTCCCGAAAGATTTCCCCCCCGACGAGATGGTGACCGTGCGGTCGGCCATACCGGGCAACGTGGCCAGCGGGACGTGGCGTATCCCGTCGTAGGTCATGTGCTCGTAGACCTCGTCGGTGACCACCAACAGGTCGTGCTGCAGGGCGACCTGGGCGATGGCGGCCAGCTCGTCGGAGCTGAACACCTTGCCCGTTGGGTTGTGAGGAGTGTTGAGCAGGATCAGCCGGGTGTCGGGTCCGATGGCTGCCTCTAGGTCGGCCTGGTCGAACGAGTAATCAGGGGCCCGAAGCGTGACCGACCGACGTACCCCGCCAGCCAGCTCGATGATCGCCGCGTATAGGTCGAAGTAGGGCTCGAAGACCACGACCTCCTGGCCGGGCTCCACGAGAGCCAGGATCGAAGCGCCTAGGGCCTCGGAGGCCCCAGTGGACACCATGACGTCGGCCGGGTCCACGTCCAGGCCGTAGAACCGTCGCTGGTGGTCGGCCACGGCCTGCCTAAGTTCTGGGATACCACGGTCCGGGGGGTACTGGTTGTGGCCAGCTCGGATTGCGGCCACCGCGGCGTCGAGCACCTCGGAAGGGCCGTCGGTGTCGGGGAAGCCCTGGCCCAGGTTGATGGATCCCGTCTCGAGGGCCAGCGTCGACATCTCGGCGAAGATCGACAGGCGGTGGCCCTGCATCCGCTCGACCAGGTGCGGGTTCGGGTCGTTCATGGCAGCCGACGCTACCGGTGGTCGGGGGCGGCCCGGGTCGGCGCTCAGGAGGCGTCGATGGCTGCCCAGACCTTCTCCGGCGTCATCGGCATGTCCAGGTGCCGGATCCCGTACGGCGCCAGAGCGTCGACCACTGCGCTCTGGACTGCGGCCGTCGAGCCGATGCTCCCCGACTCTCCGATGCCCTTGGCCCCCAGCGGGTTCCGGGGCGTCGGGGTCTCCATGAAGCTTCGCTCGTAGCTCGGTACCTCCATGGTGGAAACCGCTGTGTAGTCGGCCAAGTTGGTGGTCTGCGGGTTGCCGTTCTCGTCGTAGCGAAACTCCTCCATCAGCCCCTGGGCGATGCCCTGGGCCAGGCCACCGTGGATCTGGCCGGCGGCCAGCAGCGGGTTCACGATCCGACCCGAGTCGTCCACTGCCACCACCCGGTCGATGACGGCCTGGCCGGTCTCCGTATCCAGTTCCACGACTACCACGTGGGTGCCGAAGGGGAAAGTGGCCCCGTCCTGGGAGTGGTCGGATAGGCCGGCCAGCTCGCCGTCGGCTGCTCCGGCCACGTCGGCCCACGTGCGGGCCATGCTCGGCGTGCCGGCCACGTGGAACGCCCCGTGTTCCCGGTCGTGGACGACGTCGGCAGGCGCCGCCTCCAAGAGGTCAGCGGCCGCTTCGCGGGCCACCTCGACCAGCTTTTCTGAGGCGTCGGCCATGGCTGAGCCGGCAATTTGCACGGAGCGGGACCCGCCCGTGGTGTTCCCGGTGGGGATGGCATCGGTGTCGCCGTGGAATACCTCGATGGCGTCCAACGGCAGGCCTAGGCGGTCGGCGACCAGCATGGCCCATGTTGTGTGGTGGCCCGTTCCGATCGGTGTAGCACCGGTGGAGGCCAGAACCGTGCCGTCGGACCTCAGGCGGACTTCGGCGTACTCGCTGCCCCCGAAGCCCGTGATCTCCACGTAGGTGGCTACCCCGATGCCCATCTGCACCGGGTCACCAGCGTCGCGGCGCCGCTGCTGTTCGACCCTCAACCCGGCGTAGTCGACAACCTGCAGGGCCCGGTCTAGCGACCCTTCATAGTCGCCGCAGTCCATGCTGGTGCCGGTGGGCGTGGTGTACGGGAAGGCCTCGGGAGCCACGAAGTTGGCCCGCCGTACCTCGGTGGGGTCCATTCCGATTTCCACGGCGAACAGGTCCATGGCTCGCTCGATGGCCGCTGTAGCCTCCGGCCGGCCGGCGCCCCGGTAGGCACATGTTGGGGCCGTGTTGGTGGCCACGCTGACCGCAGAAAACTCCACATTGGCGATGTCGTAGACCCCGGTGGCCAGGTTGCGGGTGAACTCGGGGAGGAAAGCCCCCCACTTTGGGTAAGCCCCGCAGTCCTGCACCACGTTGAGGCGGTAGTGAGTGACCCGTCCGTCCCGGGTCCCGCCGAGGGTGACTGTCTGGCCCTGGGCTCGTCCGTGGACGTAGGCCGACAGGTTCTCGGTGCGGCTCTCGACCCAGCGCACTGGGCGTCCCAGCAGGCGGGCCAGTTGTGCCACCACGATCTCCTCTTCGGAGACCATGCCCTTGGCGCCGAACCCGCCGCCGATGTCTTTCACCAGCACCCGAACATCGGCGGGTTCCATGTCCAGAGATTCAGCCACCCCGTCCCGGAAGCCGTGGGTTCCCTGGGAACTGGCCCAGCAGGTCAGTTTCCCGTCGGTGTAGTCGGCAGCGACCACTCGGGGCTCGATGGATACGGGGGCTACCCGGGAGTTCCAGAGTTCCTCGGTGACCACGGTCTCGCATCTGGAGAAGTCGATGGTGCCCTTGGACGGGATCTCCCACATGACGTTGTCGGATCGTCCGTCGAATAGGACGGTGTCGGCGGCTACGGCGTCGTCCACGGAAACGACGACGGGGAGGGCCTCGATGTCGGCCCAGACGGCTTCGGCGGCGTCGGCGGCCTGGTAGGCCGTCTCGGCCACCACCACGGCTATCGGCTCACCTACGAACCGCACCCGGTCACGGGCCAGGAAGGGCCGGCGAGCTTCCTTGGCGTAGAAGCCCATGGGCGGTTTCCGGTCCTCGAGCCCGAGGTCGTCGGCTGTGTACACGGCCACCACGCCGGGCATGGAGCGGGCCTCGTCCACGTCGATCGACAGGATGGTGCCGTGGGCTGTCGTGGAGCGCACGAAGTGGGCGTGTAGCAGGTCCTCAAACTGCTGGTTGGCCACGTACTCCCCCTGGCCCCGGATCAGCGTGGCGTCCTCGCGACGCAGCACGGCGTTGCCCAGGATGGAGGTGCTGGACTGGCCGGGAATTCCCCGGGCTGGGATGGTCTCGCTCAAGGTCGTTCTCGTTCCTTCTGCTCAGCTTCCGACCGGTGGACGCCCATGCTCACTCGGCGGGATAGCGCTCGAGCAGCTTTCTGGCGATAACCATCTTCTGGATCTCGCTCGTTCCCTCGCCGATGATCATTAGCGGGGTGTCGCGAAAGTAGCGCTCCACCGGGAACTCGGTGGTGTAGCCGTTGCCGCCGTGGATGCGTAACGCCTCGGTGGCGATCTCGAACGCCGCCTCGGAGGCGAACAGCTTGGCCATGCCGGCCTCCATGTCGACCCGTTGCCCGGCGTCGGCCCGCCGGGCGGCGTCGTAGGTCATGAGGCGGGCCGCCTGCAGTTTGGTAGCCATATCGGCCAACTTGAACTGGATGGCCTGGTGCTCGTAGATGGGTCGGCCGAACGTCTCGCGCTGCTGGGCGTACCGCATGGCCGCATCGAAGGCCGCCTGGGCTACGCCGACCGACCGGGCAGCCACGTTGATCCGACCTAACTCGAGGGCCGAGAGGGCGTACTGCCGACCGTGGCCCATCCCATCGTCTCCGCCCAGCACGTTGGCGTGGGGCACGCGGTGGTCCACGTAGGACATCTCGACCGTCTCTAGGCCCTTGTAGCCCAGCTTTTCGATGTTTTTCGAGACCGTGATCCCCTCAAACGACCCACCTGGCTCCTTCTCGACCAGGAAGCAGGTGATGCGGTCGTCGGGGGTGCGGGCCATCAGCATGACAAGGGACGACCGCTGGCCGTTGGTGACCCAGAACTTGGTGCCGTTGACTACCCACTCGTCGCCGTCTCGCTCGGCTCGGCACCGAATGGCACCTGTGTCGCTGCCGGCATCGGGTTCCGACAGAGAGAAGGCGGCCCGAAACGAGCCGTCGCACATCCGGGGCAGGAATCGCTGGCGCTGCTCCTCGGTCCCGAACCGGCCGATCATGGTGGCGCCGATCTTGTGTGTGTTGAGGATGCCAGCTAGGGACATGAAGCCTCGGGAGAGCTCCTCGATGATCCTGGCGTAGGTGGTGATGTCTAGGCCCAGGCCCCCGTATTCCTCGGGGATGGTGGAGCCGAACAGTCCGAAGTCGCACATCTGGTCGAACATGGCCTGGGGGAAGGTGTCGGAGTGCTCAAACTCGGCGGCGTTCGGCATGACCTCGCGGTCGACCCACGTGCGGATGGTGTCGACGATCTCGTCGGCCAGCGCCTGGTCGGTCGCCATGGCCCCTCCTCATTTCGGTCCCGGTCGGGTGAGTCTCACAGCCCGGTGGCGGTGGAAGCGAGGCGGGCTGGGAGGCTGCGCGCCCCGGCCCCCCGTCTCTTCCTGATCCTTCTGGTCGCCTCCATCGGTGTCCTTCCCTAGCGGTGTCCGGTGTAGGCCGGGCTCCCCTCGGCCGGGGCGCAACTGCGACACTGACTTGGGGGAGGGACCATGGCCGACCGACAAGAGAATCTGGGTGCCGAGCCCCGTCCGAAGAAGGAGTACGTGACCATCGTCGTCGAGCGAGAGGTCCCTGCGCCTCGGGCGGCGGCCTTCGACGCCCTCTGTACCCTGATCTCCGAACGGGCCGGTGGCTACGTGACCGAGGGGGATCCGGCCCCGCACGGGCTCGGTGCCCGAGTGGAGTTCACGGTCGGTGACCTGCACCTCGCTGAACAGGTGATCTCCTTCGAGCCGCCGTGGCGTCGGGTCTACGAGTTGAACGGCGCACCGGTTGTCCTGTACCAGGGCACCACGGTGTTCACCGACCGTGGTGAGACCTGCTTGATGGCCTGGTCTCTGGTCATCGACCCTTTACCTGACGGGGGTAGCGATCGGTTCCTGGTCGCCGCTGAGACCTTTCTGGACGACTTCGCCGATGCTCTAGTCGCTCGAGCCGAGATCATTAGCCTGTCGACTTCCGACTGACTGGAGACCCCATGCGCATCGCTCTAAACGCCTCGGCCGAACTCCTCCACGCCGACCTGGGACGCCTGCGGGAGCACGCAGAACGGGCGGCCGACGATGGGTTCTCGGGCTGGTGGCTGGCTCAGACTGGGCTCGTCGACGCCCTGACCGCCTTCACGGCGTTGGCCAACACGGCACCTGGACTCGAGTTCGGCACGGCGGTGGTCCCGACCTACCCTCGCCACCCCACAGCTCTAGCCGGCCAGGCCCTGACTACGGCGGCCGCCTTGAGGGACCGTTCTCTTGTCTTGGGTATCGGCCTGTCCCACCGCCCGGTGATCGAGGGCATGTTGGGGCTGTCGTTCGAGAAGCCCATCCGACACCTGATCGACTACCTAGCGGTCCTCCAGCCCCTGCTGGAGTCCGGATCGGTGTCAGTCGATGGGGAGGCGTTCACCGCCCACGTGGACACTGGTCGGCCCACAGACCGGCCTCCGTCGGTGATGGTGGCTGCCCTGGGCGAGCAGGCCCTGCGGGTGGCTGGGCACCATACCGACGGCACCATCCTCTGGATGGTCGGGCCGCGCACAGTGGCCTCCCACATCGCCCCCCGCATGAACGAGGCGGCGGCGGCCGCTGGCCGTGCCGCACCCCGGATCGTATGCAGCCTCCCAACCTGTGTAACCGATGACGTCGAGGCGGCCCGCTCGGCGGCGGCGGCCGTCTTCGAGATCTACGGACAGTTGCCGTCTTACCGGGCCATGCTGGACCGCGAGGGTGTCGACCACCCGGGTGAGGTAGCAATCGTAGGCACCGAGGAGGAAGTGGCCGCCCAACTGGCCAATCTGGCCGAGGCCGGGGTGACCGACTTCGCGGCGCTGGAGTTCGGTACCACGGCCGACGAGTCCGCCCGGACCCGAGCCCTGCTAGTCAGCCAGCTCTGACCTGGGATCCACCCGGTGGATGGGACGTCGGCGGGGTCCAGCGCTAGGGTAGACCTAACCTGACGGACCGTCAGAAACGCTCAGGAGTTGCAATGACGACCATTCCTCGCATCATCTCGGTCGATGACCACGTGGTGGAGCCGCCCGACCTGTGGACCTCCCGCCTGCCGGCGAAGTACCAGGACCGGTGTCCCCGGGTTGAGCGTGACACGGCCGAGTTCAACTTTGAGGGCGGCGTCTTCTCGTTCGAGAAGGGGGTCGAAGGTGGGGAGATGTGCGACTGGTGGTTGTACGACGACCTCGTCTATCCCTTCCCCAAGCTGTCGGCGGCCGCTGGCTTCGACGAGCTGGACGTGGTCCCCGTTACCTTCGACGAGATCCACCCGGCGGGTTGGAAGCAGGCCGACCGGCTGACTGCCATGGACGAGAACCATGTCGACGTGTCGGTCTGCTTCCCCAACGTGCTGCCCCGGTTCTGCGGCCAGGCCTTTCTGGAGCGGGAGGACAAGGACCTCGCCCTGCTCTGCGTCCAGGCTTACAACGACTGGATAATCGACGAGTGGTGCGCCGGCGACGGGCGCGGTCGCCTTATCCCGCTGACCCTTATCCCCCTGTGGGACCCGGTCGCCGCGGCCGCCGAGATCCACCGGTGCGCCAACAAGGGCTCGTTCGCCGTGGCCTTCTCCGAGAACCCGTTCCCGCTGGGCTTGCCGTCCATCCACGACAAGGACCGCTTCTGGGATCCGTTTTTCGTGGCCTGTCAGGAGACGGACACCATTGTCAATATGCACATCGGGTCTAGTTCCAAAATGCCGACCACGTCGCCCGACGCGCCGTTCTCGGTGTCGTCCACAATCACGTTCGCCAACGCCATGGGGTCCATGTGCGACTACATCCTGTCCGGGATGTTCGTCCGGTTCCCGAAGCTGAAGATCGCCTATGCCGAGGGCCAGGTCGGGTGGATGCCCTACGTGGTGGAGCGCATGGACAAGATCTGGGCCGAGCGGGGAGACGCCAGCTTCGGCATCGATTTGCCTGAGCCACCCAGTTCGTACATCCCGGGCCACGTCTGGGGCTGCATCTTCGACGACGAGATTGGTCTCAAGAACCGAGACGTCATCGGCCTAGACCAGATCTGCTTTGAGGTGGACTTCCCCCACGCCGATACGACGTACCCCCATACGCTGGACGTGGCTACGAAGATCTGCCGGGAGGCGGGCCTTGACGACGACGAGGTCTACAAGCTGATGCGGGGCAACGCCATCAAGGCGTTCGGCCTGGAGCGCTTCGGCATCACCGAGTAGACGGGTAACCAGTGCCGGAGGCGAACCGCGACGTGTGAGGTCCCGGGTTCAGGGCCGGGTGAAGGCCGGGCTGAAGGCGTCCTTCGGGACCTCATCCAGTGGCGTAGCCACCTCGTCGACCGAAGGGCCGATGCGCTCGGCCAGCGGCGCCAGGGCGTCGAGGTCGATGCGGTACACCTCGGCCGCGTTCTCGGCGAATACCTTCCGAAGGTCGGCCTCGTCCCAACCGCTGAATGAGCGGCGGAGGTGGTCCCGGTTGTAGGGGAACGTGCTCTCGTTGTGGGGGTAGTCGCTCCCCCACATCATCCGTTCGATACCAACCTTTTTCATGGCGTCAGCCTCTGACGGGCTCGGGAAACTAGCCCCGATCCAGACGTTGCGAACGAAGTACTCGCTGGGCCTGTCGGGCAGCACGATGTCGGCGGAGAAGCCCAGCTCACCGACCCGACCCGAGGCCATCTGGGCGTGGTAGCCGTCCATCCGGCGGAGGTCCTCAAGCACCCAGGCCACGCCCTGTTCGGTCATCACGTAACGGAGTTCCGGGAACCGATTGAACACCCCGGACATAATGAGATGCGAAAGGTTCCGATGGGCGAAGAACGGAACCTCCAGTAGGAACATGAGGCCGGACGCCGGGGTGTCGCCGTAGTTGGGGTTGCCCGAACCACCATGCTGGGTGATCGTCAGGTCGAGGTCCCGACAGGCCGCCCACAGGCGGTCGTAAACCGGGTCGTAAAGGCCGGGCATCCCGGAGTCGGGTGGCACAGCGGGGAGCATGAAGCTGGAGTGGCCGTTCTCGGCAGCCAACTTCAGGTCGGCGATGGTGTCGTCGAGGTCAAAGAGGAACACCTGGGGTAAGCCGCAGCGGCGTTCCGGGTGAGCGGCACACCAGTCCTTCAGCCACCGGTTATGGGTCCGAACGCCCTCGAGACGCCGGTCGTAGTCGGGGCGGTTGGTAGGCGGGTAGGTGATGAGCGCCCCGGTCGGGAAGAACGGAGGGACGGTGTTCGGGAAGACGATTTCGGCGGCCACCCCCTCAGCGTCCAGATCGCCGTTGCGCCGGTCGTCGTCCCAGTTGCGTGACCGGCCGTCGTCCTGAAGGTCACGGAAGGGGTTGGAGTAGGCACCCCGCCACTCGGCGAAGGCCTCCCGGTAGGCCGGTGCGAGGTACTCCTCGTAGGCCTTCATGTTCCCGCCGGCGTGGCAGTCCGACGAGATCAGCGTGTATGGGGCGGCTGTGTTGGTAGCGGTCATGACTTCCTTCTCCGCTCGAATCGGATCGTAGGTTGGCCTAATTGGCCAGGAAGGCAAAATCGGTGTCGTGATCGAGCTACTCATCGACGGGATCCAGCAGGCCGATACCACCGCCTGACCCTCCCCGGCTCTACGTCAGCCCAGCGGGTAAGCCGTCCGATCGCAGATCGGACGGAGGGCGAAGCTGGACACCATACGGGCCACCCCGGGCAGTTGGGCCAGGTGGGTTCGGTGGAGGACCTCGTAGTCGGCTACGTCCCGGACCACCACGTGAACCAGGTAGTCAAAGTCGCCGGCCATCAGATGGCAACTGAGGATCTCCGGGCGGTCGCTGACTGCCCGCTCGAAGGCGTCCAGGGTCGGCTCGTCTTGACCGGTCAGCGTGATCTCCACAAATACGTCAGTACCCAGACCCACGGCAGCCGGGTCCACTAGGGCCACGTAGCGGGCAATCAGGCCAACCTCCTCCAGGCGTCGGACCCGCCGGAGGCAGGCCGAGGGCGACAGGTGGACGGCCTCGGCCAGGTCCACGTTGGGAACTCGACCGTCCTCCTGGAGCAGCGCCAGCAGCGATCGGTCGATGGCATTCAGTTCTCCCAAGGATTCTTTTAGCACATTTTTTTCGCTCATTTCAAGAAGTCTACGCCTTTCAATTGTGTACTTTTAAACTCTTGCGCTGGTTTACACAATCAAACAGCGTCACCACGACCGTAGCGTTGACCCCACGAGGGGCACAACAGCCCCACCGGACGACGGAGCACTTCCATGGACATCGGGGTCCCCGCCGAGACAAAGAACGCCGAGCGACGGGTCGGCCTTACTCCGGCCGCCGCCGGAGAACTGGTGGCCCGCGGCCACAACGTGCGCATCGAAACCGGTGCCGGCGAGGGCGCCGGGTTCGGCGACGTGGCCTACAAGGAGGTCGGCGCGACCATCGCCGGTTCGGCCGACCAGGTGTTCGCCGACGCCGAGATGATCGTCAAGGTCAAGGAACCGCTCGCCCCCGAGCGGGCCCGCCTCCGGCCCCACCACACCCTGTTCACCTTCCTCCACCTGGCGGCCGACCGTCCCCAGACCGAGGACCTCCTGGCCAGCGGGGCAACTTGTATCGCCTACGAGACGGTGACAGACGACGCCGGCCGTCTGCCGCTCCTGGCACCCATGTCGGCTATCGCCGGCCGCATGTCTATCCAGGCCGGAGCCCACGCACTGGAGGCCACCCAGGGTGGCGCCGGCCTACTGCTGGGCGGCGTACCCGGCGTGCGTCCGGGCCGGGTCGTCGTCATCGGCGGCGGGGTGGTCGGCGAGAACGCAGCCGAGATGGCCGTAGGCCTGGGAGCCGACGTCACCGTCCTGGACCGCAGCCATGCCGTGCTAGACGGTCTGGCCAAGCGCTTCGCCGGTCGGGTCAAGACCGTGTACTCCACGAAAGCCGAGCTCGAGGCCTCGGTGTACGACGCCGACATGGTGATCGGCGCCGTGCTCGTCAAGGGGGCTCGGGCACCCCACCTGGTGACCCGCGACATGCTCAGGCGCATGCGGCCCGGCTCGGTGATTGTCGACGTCGCCGTCGACCAGGGTGGCTGCTTCGAGACCACGAAACCCACCACTCACACCAACCCCACCTTCGCGGTGGGCGGAATCGTCCACTACTGCGTAGCCAACATGCCAGGCGCCGTGCCCCGCACGTCCACTCAGGCCCTGTCCAACGCCACCCTGCCATTCACGCTGTCCCTAGCCGACAGAGGAACCGATGCCGCTCTGAAGGCCGACCCGCACCTGCTGAACGGCCTAAACGTCTGCGCCGGTGGCGTGACCGATCGCGCCGTGGCCGAGACCTTCGACCTGGAACACGTCGACCCTCTCGTCGCTCTAACTCGGCGCTAGTCCTCCGCCCGACCCACCCTCAGCGGGCCATCGAACAAGGCCGCTCCGGTTCCAATCCATCCACGACATAGCGGAGCGGTACCAAGACACCCTCGTCTTCCGACGACCGGCCCGGTTCTGGGCCACGGGTAGCGTCGGACCATGGTCGTCCTCACCGACCCTCGGGCTGACGTGGTCGTGGTGGGCGGAGGCATCCTCGGCCTGGCCACAGCCCACGCCCTGATCCGCCGCCTGCCCGGCATCTCGGTGGTGGTGCTTGAGAAGGAGAACACCGTCGCCGTCCACCAGACGGGCCGCAACAGCGGGGTGATCCACGCCGGCCTCTACTACCCACCCGGCTCGCTGAAGGCCGGCCTAGCCGTCCGGGGTGGCGAACGGTTGGTGGACTTCTGCGCCGACCACGGAATCGCCCACGACCGCTGCGGCAAACTGGTCGTGGCCACATCGGACGACCAGCGGCCCCAGTTGACCGCCCTGGCCGAACGGGCCCGGGCCAATGGAGTGCCGGTCACCGAACTCACCCCTGGGGCGGCGGCCGAACACGAGCCCCACGTGTCCTGCGTGGCCGCCCTGCACGTCCCATCCACCGGCCGAGCCGACTTCGCCGCCGTGGCCCAATCCCTCGCCGGGCTAGTCGCGGCGGCGGGTGGAGAAGTCCGGACCGGAGTCCAAGCCGGACGGGCGACGACAACCGCCGAAGGCTGGCTAATCGACACGCCGAATGGCCCGATCCGATCCCGGTTCCTGGTGGGATGCGCCGGACTCCACGCTGACCGGGTGGCTCGACGTTCAGGAGCGCGACCCGACGCCCGCATCCTGCCCTTCCGGGGCGAGTACCTGGACGTGACCGGCCCGTCGGCCGACCTGGTCCGGGGTCTGGTCTACCCGGTTCCCGATCCGCGTTTCCCGTTCCTGGGTGTGCACCTCACCCGGAACCTCGACGGCGGGGTCCACGCCGGCCCCAACGCCGTGCTAGCCCTAGCCCGGGAGGGCTACAACTGGTCCGACATCTCACTACGCGACATGGCTTCAACCCTGGTGTGGCCCGGCACGGCACGGCTCCTGCGTCGCTACTGGCGCCCCGGCCTAGACGAGATGTTCAGGTCGTTGTCACGTCACCGCTTCATGACAGCCGCACGACTGCTAGTCCCAGGCCTCGATGCCGCCGACGTTCGTCGGGCGCCCGCAGGAGTAAGGGCCCAGGCTGTTGACAGGGGTGGCACCCTGCTCGATGACTTCCACCTGCTCGACGGCGACCGGTCGTTGCACGTCCTGAACGCCCCATCACCTGCCGCCACAGCATCGCTGGAGATCGGCACGTTGGTCGCCGATCGCGTGATGGCCGGTCTAGCCCACTGAACACGCCCGATATATGGGACCGCCCACCGAAAAGACCATGGCCGATAGCCACAAGATCGAAGCCCGACGGGCTACACGGTGATCCCGATAACCGACCTGGTCGGTAGACCCCCGGACCTGACCGGTTAGGGGACGACCGGCGCGGTCTCCCTCCACCGGTCGGCACCACCGGAGTCCACCACCCGCACCATGCGAGCCACCGCCTCGTCCACGTCGGCGAACCGGATATAGAGCGGAGCGAAGCCGAAGCGCAGCAGGTCGGGAGGACGGTGGTCGGGAACCACCGACTCCTCGTGGATGAGGGCCTGGCCGACAGCCCGGGCCTCTGGGTGGGCCAGCGCCACGTGGGAGCCCCGTCGGTCGGCGTCCCGGGGGGAGCGCACCTCGAATCCCCGCTCCACCAGATACTCATCGGCCAGGGCCAAGAATCGCTCGGTCAGGGCTACCGACTTGGCCCGCAGCCTGTCCATCCCAGCCTCCAGCACCAGGTCCAGACCGGGGCTCACCAGCGCCGCCGATAGGACGGGCGGCGTGCCGGTCAAGAACCGTGTCGCCCCGGCGGCTCGGTCGGCGTTGAAGTCGAAGTCGAACGGGTCGTCGCTGCCGTACCAGCCAGCCACCGGGTTGGTTAGTTCCGGCAGGTCGGCCGAAACGTACAGGAAGGCCGGGGAACCTGGGCCTCCGTTGAGGTACTTATAGGTACACCCCACGGCCAGGTCCACCCGGGCAGCCCCCAAGTCGATCGGGACCGCCCCTACCGAATGGGAGAGGTCCCAAAGGACCAGGGCCCCGGCATCGTGGGCCATTCCGGTGACGTCTCCCAGGTCCCAGCTCCATCCCGACCGGTAGGCCACGTGCGACAGCGACACCAGGGCCGTCCGGTCGTCCAGGGCCGCCCGCAGACCGTCCAGCGGACCATGCACCCCATCGGATCCCACCACCACCACCTCGTGTTCCGGTCCGGCAGCCCGGGCCGCGGCCCGCAAGACCTGGACATCGGACGGGAAGTTCAGATCGTCGGTCAGGATCCGAGTCCGGTCCGGCCGTACCCCCAGGGCGGCCACGGCCGCCTTGTAGAGACACACCGACGTGTTGTCGGCCATCACCACCTCTCCGGGACCAGCCCCCACTAACCCGGCCAAGCGGTCGCCGAGGCGGATCGGCAAGTCGAACCAGCCCTCGTTCCAACTACGGATCAGGCGATGGCCCCACTGCCGCTCCACCACCTCGGAGGCCAGAGCAACGGCCCGCTGCGGGAGTCGACCCAGCGAGTTGCCGTCCAGGTAGACGAACCCCGGTTCGTCGTCGGCGTGGACGAACTCGTCGCGGAAGCCGGCCAGGGGGTCGGCGGCATCCAACTCGTCGGCAGGGCGGAGGTCCGGAGGGGGTCCGGGCGCGGAGACAGCCACGGCGGCGACGGTACCCGGCCCGGTCCGGTACGACGGTGCTGGTCCACGGGGTACGTCGTTGCGCCACCACCGGCCCATTCGTACGATCTGCCGGCCGGGCTATCAGATCCGCCGACGCCCGGTGGCCGCAACTGGAGATCCGGGAGGGTACGACACGCCATGACCGCTACCCGGCGACGCCGAAGAGACCGCAGCGCTCGGTCCCGGTCACGGGCATCGGACGTCGTCCAGAAGCTCGAACGGCGGATCCCCTACTACGACCTGCTCGAGGAGGACGGCCTCGACCTGATCCAGGTGCACGCCGACCGGATCCTGGCCGAGGTCGGGATCGAGGTGTGGGGCGACGAGGTCACCATCGAGCTGTTCCGCGACGCCGGGGCCACCGTTGACGGACCGCGGCTCCGCTTCGACCCCGGCCTCGTGACCGACATCGTCACCCGCAGCGCCCCTAGTGAGTTTGTGCAGCACTCCCGGGACCCCGAGCGGTCGGTGACCATCGGGGGTAAACACACCGTGTTCGCCCCTGGGTACGGCATGCCCTTTGTCCGGGACCTGGACCGGGGGCGTCGCTACGGCACCATGGCCGACCTCGAGGACCTAGTAAAGATCAACCACACCCTGGAGTGGACGCAGCACTCGAGCCTGGTGATCTGTGAACCGACTGACGTCGCGGTCAACAAGCGCCACCTGGACATGCTGGCACTCCACTTCCAGCACTCCTCCAAGCCGCTTCTGGGAGCCATCACCGCACCCGAGCGGGCGCTGGACTCCATCGAGATGGCCCGCATCGTTTTCGGCACCGACCGCCTCGACGAGCACTGCGTGATCATGGCCAACATCAATGTGAACTCGCCGCTGGTGTACGACGGTGCGGTCACCAAGGTGATCCGGCACTACGCGGCGGCCGGCCAGGGCATGGTCATCTGCCCGTTCATCCTGGGCGGGGCTATGGGGCCGGTGACCCCGGCCGGCGCGGTGGCCCAGGCCCACGCCGAGGCCATGGTGGGGATGGCCCTCACCCAACTGGTCCGTCCCGGCGCGCCGGCCATTTACGGAAACTTCCTGACCACCATGTCACTGCGGTCTGGCGCCCCAACGTTCGGTACCCCTGAGGCCGGGCTGGCCTACTTCGCTGTCGGCCAGTTGGCGCGACGCCTGGGCGTACCTGTGCGCTGTGGCGGCTCTTTCACCTCGTCCAAGTTGCCCGACGCCCAGGCCGCCCAAGAGAGCGCCGCCTCGCTGTACACGGCGATGATGGCCGGAGCGAACTTCGTGCTGCACGCCGCAGGCTGGCTGGAGGGTGGCCTGGTAATGGACTACGAGAAGCTGGTGCTCGACAACGACAGGCTGGGAATGACCCACCACCTGCTCCGCGGCATGGCCCTGGATGACAACGCCTTCGCCATGGGCGGCTTCCACGAGGTGGGGCCGGGTAGCCACTTCCTCGGATCGGCCCACACCCTGGCCAACTACGAGACCGCCTACTACGAGGCCGCCTTTGGTGACTCGGCCTCGTGGGAGCAGTGGAGCGAGGAGGGCGAGCTGGATGCTCGACAGCGGGCCAACGCCGACTGGAAGGCCCGCCTAGCCAACCACGAGTCGCCACCCCTGCCGGCCGGTGTGGACGAGGCCCTGGCCGAGTTCGTGGAGCGTAGGAAGGCGTCAATGGACGACGCCTGGTACTAGGCCCACTTGCCGGCAGGAACGCGTACCAACCGGAACACCCAACTACCAAAAGGCGAACGAGGAATGAGGACGAGAGTCGATGCGGTGGTCATCGGTGGCGGCGTCACTGGTGTCAGTGTGCTGTACCACCTGGCCAAGATGGGCATGAACAACTGCATGCTGGTCGAACGGGCCGAACTCACTGCCGGATCCACCTGGCATGCCGCGGGAGTCGTCCACACCGTCAACTCCGACCCCAACATCGCCTCCCTTCAGTCCTACACCCTGGCCCTATACGCCGAGATCGAAGCGCTGTCCGGCGTCTCCTGTGGCACGCGCTGGCCGGGAGGCCTCTACCTGGCCTCCACACCCGAGCGCCTCGACTACCTGCGCCTCGAGCGGGCCAAGGCCCGATACATGGGCATGGATGCCGACTTCATCTCCATGGATGAGGTGAAGCGCCTAAATCCGCTGATTAACACCGACGAGTACCTGGGCGCCCTGTTCGAACCGGCGGATGGGAGCGTCGACCCATCGGGCGTGACCAACGCCTACGCCAGGTCAGCCATCCACCACGGTGCCGAGATCATCCGGAACAACCCGGTCCATGACCTGACGCAGCGACCCGACGGCTCATGGGACGTCCACACCGAGAAGGGGCTCATCAACGCCGAGGTGGTCGTGAACGCCGGTGGCCTGTGGGCTCGGGAGCTGGGCCGATTGGTCGGCGTCGAACTGCCCCTACTGCCCATGGAGCACCAGTACGTGATCACCGAGGAACTGCAAGAAATCGTCGACCACGACGGCGAGCTGGCGGTGACCATTGACTACGAGGGTGGCGTCTACACCCGGCAGGAGGGCAACGGTCTGCTGGTGGGAACCTATGAGAACGCCGGAAAACCCTGGTCCGTCGACACCACACCCCTGGACTTCGGGATGCGCCTGCTGACTCCCGACCTGGAGCGGTTCGCCGACCGGATCGAGGTTGCCCAGCAGCGAATGCCCGCCCTTGCCTCCTCCGGCATCGCCCGGGTCGTTAATGGCCCATTTACCTTCGCCCCGGACGGCAACCCACTCATCGGCCCGGTCCCTGGTATCGACAACTACTGGGTGGCCTGCGCGGTGATGGCCGGGCTCTGCCAGGCCGGCGGTGTCGGCCTGTGCCTGGCCCAGTGGATCATTGACGGTGAGCCGGAGATGGACGTGTACGCCATGGACGTGGGCCGGTTCGGAGGCTTCGCCACCAGGGATTACACCTTCCTGAAGTCCCAGGAGAACTACCGGCGACGCTTCATGCTCACCTACCCCAACGAGGAGCTGCCGGCGGCCCGGGAATGGCGGACTACGCCGTCGTACAACGCCCTGGACTCCCAGGGAGCGGTGTGGGGCGCATCCTTCGGCTTGGAGCACGCCCTCTGGTTTTCCCCGGAGGGACCCGGACAGATCGAGATCCCCACCTTCCGCCGGTCCAACGCATTTGGGCCCGTCGCTGAGGAGTGCCGGGCCGTGCGCACTGGTGTCGGCCTCCTGGAGATCGCCAACTTCGCCAAGTACGAAGTCTCTGGTCCCGGAGCTGCTCGCTTCCTGGACGGCATCGTGGCCAACCACCTGCCGAAGGTCGGGCGCCTGACCCTCACCCCGGTCCTGACCCCGAAGGGTCGGCTAGCCGCTGACCTGACGGTGGGGCGCCTAGCCGAGGACCGGTTCGTGCTGTTCGGCTCGGGTGCCATGCCGGCCATCACCATGCGGCTGTTCCTGCAGCGCCTCCCTGATGAGGGGGTGGCGGTCGTCGACCGGAGCGAGGACCTGCTGGGCTGGTCCCTCTCCGGTCCGGATTCTCGGGACCTCCTGGGTCGGCTAACCGACGACGACGTCTCCAACCACGGCTTGCGGTTCCGGGACCTGCGGGAGATGACGGTGGGTGGGGTGCCGGTAGTGCTGGCCCGTCTTTCGTTTACCGGGGAGTTGGGCTACGAGCTTTACTGCGCCGGGGAGCACCAGGAAACCTTGCGGCAGGCCATCGTGGCGGCCGGTGGATCCGGAGGGAAGGGCCGCCACCTGGACGTCACCCCGTTCGGAGGCCGGGCCTTCATGTCCCTGCGCCTAGAGAAAGGGTTTGGTGTGTGGAACCTGGAGTACCGGCCTGACTTCACCCCGGCCGAGGCCGGCATGTCGCGGTTTGTAAAGGTGAATAAGCCAGCCGACTTCATCGGCCGGGAGGCGGCCATGGATGAGTTGGAGCGGGGCCCGTCTCGCCGCCTGGTCACCCTGGTCATAAACGCCGACGACGCCGACGCCATCCACGACGAGCCCGTGTTCCACGCTGGCGAGTGCGTGGGTTTCCTTACCTCCGGCGGCTTCGCCCACCACATCGGCTGCAGCGTCGGACTGGGCTATGTCCCCACCCATCTCGCCGACGGGTCCTCCGGCCTTGACGGCTTCGAAGTCGAGATCCTGGGACAAATGCGTCCAGCCCGCCTCCAGCTGGAACCCTTGTACGATCCCGCCGGCGAGCGGATGCGCGGCTGAGCCGATCAGCCGCCCTCCTTCGAGCGTCCCCGGTGGACGCTGATAATCCGAGTGACGAGACGTTCAGCCTGTGCGCCCCCGGCGTGCAGCCAGAGTGATCCGAGGAAGCATCATGAGTGACAACGAACGCTACGACGCCATCATTATCGGCGCCGGCGTGATTGGCGGCGCCACTGCCTTCGAGTTGGCCAAGAAGGGCTGGAAGACCCTCAACGTCGACAAACTGCCAGCGTCCGGCTACGGGTCGACGAGCAACTCGTGCGCCATCGTGCGCGCCCACTACTCAACATATGACGGCGTGGCCATGGCCTACGAAGGCTTCTCCTATTGGAAGGACTGGTCGAACTACCTGGACAGCGAGGACGAGCGCGGCCACGCCCTGTACATGCAGTGTGGCACCGTCCTATTCATGCTCGAGGGCGGACACCACGAAAAGGTCCTGCCGCTGTTCGACGAGGTGGGCGTGCCCTACGAGATACTGGACAACGATCAGCTCCGGGAGCGCTACCCGTTCTACGAGCACGGCACCCACGGCGAACCATGCCGTCCCGAAGACGATCGCTTCTGGACCGA
This sequence comes from Acidimicrobiales bacterium, assembly GCA_022452035.1. Taxonomy (NCBI): domain Bacteria; kingdom Bacillati; phylum Actinomycetota; class Acidimicrobiia; order Acidimicrobiales; species Acidimicrobiales bacterium. The sequence goes on from JAKURV010000007.1 coordinate 73,879, forward strand.
GCCGGAGGGAGAGTTGATCGGCGCTCTCTACACCCCTGACTCGGGTTATGTCAGCGACCCCCAGCTAGCCACCCACAACCTGCAGCGGGCCACCGAGGCCAAGGGTGGCGAGTTCCGCTTCAATACTGAGGTGGTCGAAGTCCGGCGGGCCGATAACCGGGTGACCGGGATCACGCTGGCCGACGGTACCGAGGTCGATGCACCGGTGGTGGTCAACGTGGCCGGACCGCACTCGTTTGTCATCAACAAGATGGCCGGCGTGTACGACTCCATGAACATCAAGACCAAGGCCCTGCGCCACGAGGTGCACCACGTCCCGGCGCCGACCAACTTGGATTTCGAAAAGGATGGCCTTCACTCGTCGGACTCCGACCTGGCCATCTACGTGCGGCCCGAGTCGGGCAACAACATCCTTATCGGCTCCGAAGACCCAGCATGCGACGCGCAGGTCTGGGTGGACGACCCCGACGTCTTCGATGACGTGGTGACCGACGAGCAGTGGAACGCCCAGGTACTGCGCCTGGCCCGCCGCATGCCCGACCTCGGTGTGCCGTCCGAGAAGAAGGGCATCGTCGACCTCTACGACGTGTCCGACGACTGGATCCCTATCTACGACCGGACCGACCTGGCCGGTTTCTACGTAGCCATCGGGTCGAGCGGCAATCAGTTCAAGAACGCCCCGGTGGCCGGCTACTGCATGGCCGAGCTGATCGAGGCCGTCGAGGGGGGCCACGACCACGACACCGACCCTTTGGTGGTCGCCGGTGTCTACACGGGCCTTGAGATGGACATGGGCTTCTACCGGCGCAACCGGGAGATCAACCCCAACAGTTCGTTCTCAGTAAACGGCTGACCGAGGTCTTGACTATTACCTGACCCCGTTCGGGGGAGGATGCCGATCCGTTGGGAACACGGTGAGCGGACCCGAGGAATACGTCGTTGGTCAGGATCCGTCCGTGGGATCCACCACTCGGAAGATGCGCCTCAGCTCGTCGCGGGTGTAATCGGCGCTGAGTGACTCTTCGTCTCCGGGTTCCTCAGCAAGGACCCGTGGTTCGGCGTCGTACTCGAGGCGTAAGGCTCGGCTGAGCGCCCCGTGCATTGCGTAGGTGCCGACTATGTAAGCCAACTCCAGGATCTCCTCGTCGGACAGGTGGTCCCGAAGGGCATCGAACACGCCATCGGGGACCCGACCGTGTTGGATAGACAGGGCGTCGGTGAAGGCCAGGACGGCCCGCTCGGCGTCGTCGAAGCAATCGGCTGTCTCCCAAGACTCGATGGCAGCGATCTTCTCGTCGGGGATGCCGACGGTTCGACAGGACTTGCAGTGCTGGGAGTAGACGAACCGGCTACCCACACACCAGCCAACCCGGGTTTGGCCAAGTTCTCGGAGCTTCGGGTCGAGCAGGCGCCGGGAACTCCGGTACAGGGCAAATCCCGCCACGGCATGGTCGAACACGTCGGGAACCAGGGCAAAGGTGGTCCACCAGTCACCCGGAGTACCCGTCGGGGTGCCGGGCTCGTCGACCGGGTCCCGGTCGCCGAACAGCAACTGGAAGATCGGCTCGGCTCCCGGATGAAGATCAGCCCTACGGACCTGCCGCAACCGTGCCATAGCCGGATGGTAGGGCTAGCCCGTAGACCGGTCCTCAGCCGGGCGACCGCCTACCCAGACCGGTTTCCTGCAGTCCGGGTGGGGTCAACTAATGATGGGGCTCTCTGGCAAAGGCGGCCCGGTGTCAACCCCCGCAGGTGAGCCGACGAGCACTCGGGTCTTGAAGACCTTGTCGATGAGGCGTTGGTTCTTGGAGTCCCACAGCGGCCAGAGAATGTCGATGAGTTGGAGGGCGTTGCCGATGCCTTGGATCCCACCGACGATGCCTGGGACCAGCCAGCGACCCACACCCTTGGCGCCACCCGGGACTAGACCCGAATCTCCGTCGACCAGGTGAATGCCAAGGCGCCGCTTACCGGGTGTCAGGCCGGTGACGCCCTGGCGGTAGCCGAACAGCCATCCGCCCCAAATGAGGCATCCGAGGCCCAGGATCCCCCCGATCACGATTAACAGGACCGCCGAGCTGTCAAACGAAAATCCCTCTGGTACGCCCGGGCGGCCTTCGTCCCATGCCACGACGAAGCCAGCAATAAAGATCGCTCCGGGTACCACGGCAGCGCCGAAGAAAATCAGGAGATCGATAATGGCCGCCTTGCCCCGTGTCCACCACGTGGCGGCCACTAGGGCGGTGTTCTCAGACTCGTCCATGAGGGGAGGCTAGGACAACAACCCGCCAATGCTTCCGGCTCTACGGTGTGCGACGCATGGCCACTGCCTGGACTACCTCCCTGACCGACGGTCAAAAAAGCGCCTTCGTCGAAGACGGTGTGGTCCACGTGCCGAGCGCCGTCGACGCCGACCTGTTGACGGAGATCAAGGACCTCGCCGACCGGCAGCTCGCCGAACCGGGCCCCTGGGTTACCGACACCGGTCCTGAACAGGCGGCCGGTCGGCTCTTCACCACCCGATACCTGTGGCGCACCGAGCCGGCAATGCGACGCTTCGTGTTCGAGTCCGGTATAGCCGAGTTGGCCGCGTCCCTGATGGGTTCCGCCACGGTTCGCTTCTACTTCGACCACCTGCTGGTGAAGGAGCCAGGCACAGAATCGCCCACCCCGTGGCACCAGGACATTCCGTACTGGCCGTTCCTGGGCCAGCAGATCTGTTCCGTATGGGTGGCGTGCACTGGGGCCAGCGTGCCCGAGAGCTCGCTGGAGTTCGTCCGCGGCTCACACCGCTGGAACCGGTACTTCGCACCCGAGTCGTTCACCGGAGAATCGGCGTGGACGGCCGACTTCGTGGGCGAACGTTGTCCTGACATCGAGGCAGACCGTGACGCGTGGGACATCGTGGGCTTTGACGTGGAGCCGGGCGACGCCCTGGTGTTCTCGTCGTGGATCGTCCACGGTTCGCCGGGCAACGCCGGCACAAAGCGACGGACCGCCCTGTCCACCCGCTGGCTGGGGGACGACGCCGTCTGGGCACCGCACCCCGGCTGTGATCCGAGCGTCAGCCAGGACGACACCACAGCCATCCCCGGCGAGTACCCGGCCGACGACAACCGCTTCCCCCTGGGCTGGTCGGCCTGACCACGGGAACAGGCGGGTCAGCGGTCGGCGCGCCGCACAAGGACCAGTGCGGCCAAGGCCAGCGCGGCGGCTACCAGGTACGGAGCTTCCACTCCCACCCGATCGAAGAGCAGGCCAGCCAGCAGCGGTCCCAGGATTCGTCCTGACGCCCCCGCTCCCTGCTGCAATCCGAGAGCCGCTCCTCGGCCCTCGATGGGCACCGTCTCCACCGTGGCGTTGGACAACGTCGGCCCGAACACCCCCTGGCCCGTGACCAGCAGTACCAAGGCCACCGCCAGGCCGAACCAACCTCCCCCGGCCGCCAGCACGACCATGCCTGCGGCCACCAGGGCCAGGGAGGTACGCAGAGTCGGCCGGGTCCCCAGGCGGGCGTTGGCCGGACCCACGATCCGGGCCTGCACGAACACCATCATCAGGCCGATAGAGGCGAACAGCCCGTAGATCGTGGGATCCCCGACCTCCGGGAAGCGCCGCTCCACCAGCAGGGCGAACGTGGCCTCGAACCCGGCAAAACCCACCATGGCCACCATGGCCAGGCCGGCCAGGCGCCTCACGGCCGGTCCCGCCAAGCCCCAAGAGGCCAGTCCCCCAGTCCGGGGCTCCGGAGCGCTGGTCGGAGCCGCGCGCCCAGCCGGCAGGCGTACCAGAGCCACCAGGGCGTTGCCGGCAGCTAGAGCTGCGGCCACGAAGAACGGGAGCTCCCGACTACCCAGGGCAGCGATCGATCCGATCAGCGGACCGGCTACGAAGCCCACCCCAAAGGCGGCGGCCAGCAGGCCCAGAAGTCGAGGCCGGTCCTCTGGCTCGGCCAGGTCGGCCACCGCGGCCTGGCCCACGGCGTACGACGACCCGGACGCCCCGTCCAAGACCCGGCCCAAAAACAGCACCCACAAGGCACCGGCCAGACCAGTAACCAGGCTGCCCAGCGAAGAGCCGACCAGCGCAGCGACCAGCACTGGCTTACGCCCCACCCGGTCCGAGAGGCGCCCCCACAGCGGGGCGGCCACCATCTGGGCAGCCGAGAAAACGGCGAGCACCGCGGCGGCCACGGCCGGAGAGGCTCCAAACTCCTCGGCGTACAAGGGAAGGACGGGCAGCATGATCCCGAACCCCACCATGTCTAGAGCCACCGTGAACCACACCACACCGAAGCCTGGAGGGCGGGCGCGCCGACGATCCTCGGAGCCTTGTGGGTGGCGGGTCACGGCGGCGCAGGCTAGCGGGGTGCCGGAAGCCCGCCGGTAGTCTCGGACGGTCATGGACCACCCCGACGCAGCGGCCGCCGCGCCCGTTCCCGCCATCCCCGAGCGGCCCGGCCTCGAGGACATCGAGGAGCGCTGGGACGCCGTCTGGGAGGAGCGGGGCACCTACCGCTTTGACCGGACCCGAGAACGCTCCGAGGTGTTCTCCATCGACACCCCGCCTCCCACAGTCTCCGGCTCCTTGCACGTCGGGCACGTGTTCTCGTACACCCACACCGACACCATCGCCCGCTACCAGCGCATGGCAGGACGCGAGGTCTTCTACCCCATGGGGTGGGACGACAACGGCCTGCCCACCGAGCGGCGGGTCCAGAACTACTTCGGGGTGCGTTGCGAGCCGTCGCTGCCCTACGACCCAGACTTCGCCGCCCCCGACGACGCCGGCGACTCGACGGCCATCAAGAAGCGGGGCGAGATTGACATCAGCCGCCGCAACTTCATCGACCTCTGCCACGTGCTCACCGCCGAGGACGAGCAAGCCTTTGAGACCCTTTTCCGCCGTCTCGGTCTGTCCGTGGACTGGACCCAGCATTACGCCACCATCGACGAGCGCTGCCAGCGGGCCTCCCAGCGGGCCTTCCTCCGCAATCTGGCCCGCGGTGAGGCGTACCAGATCGAGGCCCCGTCCCTGTGGGACGTGACCCACCGCACGGCCGTCGCCCAGGCCGAGCTGGAGGACCGGGAACGCCCCGGCGCCTACCACACGCTGGCCTTCCACCGTTCCGACGGCGACGACGTCCTCATCGCCACCACCCGGCCCGAGCTGGTGGCCGCCTGCGTGGCCCTGGTGGCCCACCCGGATGACGAGCGCTACCAGCCCCTGTTTGGCTCCACGGTGACCACCCCGGCCTTCGGCGTGGAGGTCCCCGTCCGGGCCCACGAGCTAGCCGACCCGGAGAAGGGCACCGGCATCGCCATGATCTGCACGTTCGGCGACACCACCGACGTGACCTGGTGGCGCGAGTTAGACCTGGACGTGCGAGCCATCATCAACCGTGCCGGCCGCATCAACCCGGAGCCACCACCCGGCCTCGACTCCGAGGCCGGCCGGGTCGCCTACGCCCGCCTGGCCGGCAAGACGATCTTCTCTGCCCAGGCCGAGATGGTGGAAATCCTCCGAGAGACCCGAGAACTGGTCGGCGAGCCCGAGGCCATCACCCATCCGGTGAAGTTCTTCGAGAAGGGCGACAAACCACTGGAAATCGTCACCAGCCGCCAGTGGTACATCCGCAACGGCGGCCGGGACACCGACCTCCGGACTGCCCTCATCGCCCGGGGCGACCAAATGGCCTGGCACCCGCCGTACATGCAAACCCGCTACACCAACTGGATCGACGGACTAAACGGCGACTGGCTGATCAGCCGCCAGCGGTTCTTCGGCGTTCCTCTACCTCTCTGGTATCCGTTGGACGAAGACGGCGAGCCGATCCACGACACGCCGATCGTCCCCGCCGAGGCCGACCTCCCGGTCGACCCGTCATCGGACCCGGCGCCCGGCTACAACGAGTCGCAACGGGGACGACCCGGCGGCTTCGCAGGCGACACCGACGTCATGGACACTTGGGCCACGTCGTCGCTCTCCCCGCAGATCGCCTGCGGCTGGGAAGAGGACAACGACCTCTTCGCCCGCACCTACCCCATGGACCTCCGTCCTCAGGCCCACGACATCATCCGAACCTGGCTGTTCTCCACCGCCGTGCGCTCCCACTTTGAAGCCGACACTGCCCCGTGGGGGCACTGCGCCCTCAGCGGATGGATTCTGGACCCCGACCGCAAGAAGATGTCCAAGTCCAAGGGCAACGTGGTCACCCCGCTCGACCTCCTGGACAAGCACGGCTCAGACGCCGTGCGGTACTGGGCGGCCAACGGGCGCCCCGGCACCGACACGGCGTTTGACGACGGCCAGATGAAGAACGGCCGGCGCCTGGCCATCAAGATCATGAACGCCAGCCGGTTCGCCCTGGGTTTCGGAACTGACAGCGGAACCCCGCTGGCTGTCGATCCGGAGGCCATCACCGACCCACTGGACCGGGCCATGCTGCTGGGCCTGGCTGACCTGGTCGACGAGGCCACCCAGGCCTTCGACGGCTTTGACTATGCCCGGGCGCTGGAACGCACCGAGGCCTGGTTCTGGACGTTCACCGACGACCACGTGGAGTTGGTCAAGAGCCGGGCATACGAGGGCGACGAGGCGGGAGCCGAATCGGCCCGCCACGCCCTACGACTGGCCCTGTCCACTCTGTTACGCCTTTTCGCCCCCTTCCTCCCCTTCGTGACCGAGGAGGTCTGGTCGTGGTGGCGGGGCGGGTCCGTACACCGCCAAACCTGGCCCACCTCGGACAAACTGCGGGACGCGGCAACCGTCGACGGAGAGCATGTCGACCCGACCACCGCCGCGGTGGCCGCCGCCGCCCTAGCCGAGATCCGACGCCACAAGACGACCGAGAAGCGCTCGCTGGCCACCCCGGTTACCGCCTGCACGCTTACCGATACCGCCGAGCGCCTGGCCCTGCTACGACCTGTGCTGGGCGATGTGACAGCCGCCGCCCGGGCCACCGGAATCGACCTCGTGGAGGGCGACGCCCTGTCAGCCGAGGTCACCCTGGAACCAGCTGCCGGCTGACTCCGGGTAGGACGGACCGCGGTCCGGTGACGCACCCGCCCGGCCACCGGACGAGAATCCGGGCATGGCGAGCGACGTCCCCGACTTCGAGACCATCCGGGTCGAATGCGACGGTCGCCGGGCAACTCTGACCCTGGACCGACCGGACCGACTCAACGCTCTGTCCAACCAGCTCATGGCCGAGGTGGCCGACGCCGCGGCCTGGTTCGACCACCAGGCCGACCTGCGGGTGGTGGTCGTGCGAGGCGCCGGTCGAGCCTTCAGCAGCGGCTTCGACCTGACGGTGTTCGGCGATGAGGGCCCGTCGCCGGCCGGAGGTCGGGTTCCGGCCGATACCGGCCGCCTCATGGCCGATGCCCTGGAACGGACCTCGCCGGTGCTGGTAGCCGCTCTACACGGCCACGTGGTGGGTGGGGGCCTGGTACTCGCCGCGGCCTGCGACCTACGGATCGCCACCGACGAGGTCTCGTTCTCCATCCCCGAAGTGGACCTGGGTATCCCACTGGCTTGGGGAGGGATCCCCCGGCTGGTCCGCGAGATCGGCCCAGCCCTCACCAAGGAACTGGTCATGACGTGTCGGCCATTCGGCGCCCAGGAGGCCCTGGCCGCTGGTTTCCTAAACCGGATCGTCCCGGCCGCCGACCTTGACTCGGCGGTCGACGGCCTCGCCGAGGAGGTGGCCTCGCGGCCCCGGGCAGCCGTGCTAGCCACCAAGCGCCACGTCAACGCGGTGACCGACCAGATGGTCGGCACCGGCCGGTCGTGGTCCGATGCCGACGGCCTGACCGCTGCCCTGCGCAACCCCGAGGGCCGGGCCTCACGCGAGGCCTACCTGGCCCGTCTGCTGGACAAGCGAAACCGGAGCTGACGGTGCCCATCGCCGACCGGCTATTCACCAACGCTTCCTTCCGGACCTTGGACCCGACAGCCTCGACCGCCGAAGCGCTGGCCTCCTGGCAGGGGCGGATCGTCGCCGTGGGCAGTCGAGCCGACGTCGACGCTCTGGTCGGTCCGGGCACCGAGGTCGTCGACCTCGACGGGTCCACGGTGCTGCCCGGCTTTATCGAGACCCACATGCACCCCATCGCTGCCGGCGTGCAACTCGGATCCCCCCAGATCGGCTACCCAGACTGCCGGTCCATTGACGACGTGGTGGACGTTCTGCGGAAGGCTGCGGCCGCCTTGCCGGCCGACGAACCCATCAGAGCGTGGGGCTTTGACGACTCGATCATGGCTGACGACAGGCACCTCACCCGCCACGACCTGAACCGGGTCAGCACCGAGCATCCCATCTACATCCGGCACATCTCAGGCCACCTCGGTTACGCCAATGACCGGATGCTGGCCCTGGCCGGCGTCACCGATGACATCGACGACCCGAAAGGTGGCCACTTCCAGCGTGAGGAGTCAGGCCGACCCAACGGATGCATGGAGGAGACAGCAAACTTCGCCGTAGGGGCCGTCCTTCCGTTCGCCGACCCAGCGGCCATGCGGGCTGGGGCCAAGGCCATCAGCGACCACTGCCTGAAGGTCGGCACCACGACCATGACTGACGCCTTGGTGATGGCTGAGACCATGTACGCCATCTACCAGGAGGGAGTGGAGGACGGCTCGATCCGGGTCCGTACCCGCCTCTTCCCCGGTTGGCAATCCGCAGACGCGCTGCCCTTCCGTACCGGTATGGGCGACGAGCGGCTGTCTGTCGGTGCCCTCAAGTTCATCTCCGACGGGTCCATCCAGGGGTACACGGCCTGTCTGTGCAAGGGGTACCACGACCGCCCCGACGTCAACGGGTACGAGGTCATCCCCGCCGCCCAGCTGATCGATCTGGTTACCGAAGCCCACGCCGACGGATGGCAGGTCGCGGTGCACGCCAACGGCGACGCGGCCATCGACAACACGCTGGACGCCTTCGAGGCCGCACTGGCCGCCCATCCTCGACACGACCACCGGCACCGCATCGAGCACTGCCAGACGGCCCGCGAGGACCAGCTGGAACGCATGGCCCGCCTCGGAGTGCTGGCGTCAGTGTTTGCCAACCACATCTGGTACTGGGGCGACCGCCACCGGGACCGCTTCCTGGGCCCAGAAAGAGGGTCGCGCATCGACCCGCTGGCCAGCTTCACGGCCCACGGCATCGTGCACGCCCTGCACTGCGACATGCCGGTCACCCCACTGGATCCGCTGTTCACCATCTGGGCGGCCGTCAACCGGATCACACGGGACGGTGAGCTCCTAGGACCCGAGCAGCGGGCCCGAGTCGCCGACGCAGTGGCCGGCTACACCTCAGCCGCCGCCTTCCTCAACCAGGAGGAACACCTCAAGGGCACGCTGGAGGTCGGAAAGTTGGCCGACCTGGTGGTGCTGGACAACGACCCATTCGCCGTGGACCCGATGGCCATCCGGGACATCGGCGTGCGGGCCACCGTGGTAGACGGCATAACCGAGTACGAGGCCTGATTCCGCCGGAGCCCGCGTCCCGGTCAACAGCGCTCCAGGAGTTGACGGTAAAGCGACTCGTGGGTCACGTCGGTGAAAACGTTTCCGGTCACCGGGTGCGACCCGAACTTGGCTACCACCAGGTCCTTCCCCGGGTGGCAGAACAGGCGTTGGCCGTGCACACCCATGGGCATGAACGCCCCCATTACCCGCTGCAGGTTCCAGCACTGGCGGTGAAAGGTCCACCCCTCCCGGGTGGGGTAGCCCCCGCCACTCCCCGGGTAGGGCTCACCCCCGGCCACCAGGTCATCGGCCACGGAGGTCGGGATGACCTGGCGCTCGTCGGCACCCTCGCCGACCCGGCCCGACCGGCCCAGCATCCGCCCGAACCGAGCCAGGTCGCGCACGGTGCACGACATCCCGCCCGACGACACGGCAATGCCGTGGTTATCCAGGATCACCATGGCGTCCTCCTCAGCGCCCATCGGTCCCCAGATCCCCTCGGACACCCCGTCGATCCACCTCCGACCGGTGGCCCGGGCCGTGACCCAGGCAAGGACGTCAGTGGTAACCGACTTGTAGAGGAACACCTCCCCGGGGACCTCGGAGCGGGCTTGGAATCCGAGGATCGCCTCGTGGATTCCGTCCGGTCCGTCCCAATCCTCTGGCACGGGAGTGAACGCCATGGCCACCGCATAGCGGTGGATGTCCGACCCGTTGTCGGCGTAGTCCTCCACGAACCGGATGCCGTCTGTCATGTCCAGGAGGTTGCGGACGGTGGTTGGCGCGTAGGCCGTGTCGGCCAGTTCTGGCACGTGATCGACCACCGGGTCGTCGAGACCCATCGCCCCATCCTCGACGGCAAGCAGGGCCAGAACCCCGGTGACCGTCTTGGTCATGGAAAACATGCCGTGGCGGGTCGAGCTACCCATTCCGTTGAAGTAGCGCTCGTCTACCACCTTGCCCCGGTGCAGCACCAGGAAGGCATCGGTGTAGGTGCGATAGAGCATCTCGTCGAGCGTCCAGGCGCCCCCGCTCCCGTTGTCGATTGCCAGGCCGTCTAGGTCGATTCCCGTCTCTGCCGGTTCGGTCGGGGGGAGTGGGTCGGCCGGGCCGGGCCCCCGGCTGATCCGGCCCGAAGCCCGCAACTCGTCCATGTGGGTGAGGGCCCACCGGATGTTGGGCCAGGCCGTCCAGTTCCCGTGGTGGACCCTCTTGTCGGCCGGCACGGGGACGCCCACCATCAAACCGTGTTCGGCCGCCGTGAGCGGTTCGGGTAGGGCCTCGAGCACCGTGGGCCGGGGGCGGCCGGTCTCGGGGCTGATCAGGGTCACGACAAGATTCGGGGTCAGCACGGCCGCGATACCTCTCCCGTAGTCGACCAGTCGGGGTTCCGGTTGGATCTGGAAGAGGACCGGGTGGAGTCGAGCGCCGCCACCAGCCGGTCGGTGTCCAGGGCGCCCGATGGGGCAACAGCGACGAGACGGCCGGAGGCCGGTCCGGCGAATGGGTCCACGGTGACCCGGCCGCCGGCCAGGTGCACGGCCACCGACCAGCCGTGCCGGTCGGTCAGGACCCCCTTGGCCCTTAGCAGCCGGTCCGACCATGCCTCGAGGACCTCCACCACGGCCTCCACGTCCACCGTGCCGTCAGCCGTCCACATGGTGCCGACGACCGGGACGTCGAGGGCGTCGGCCGGCACGGGCAGGGCGGCGTCCAACCCGCCGAAGGCCAGCGGCACCCATCCGTCGTCGTCGGACGCCACCACAATGGGGGTACCGGGAGCCACCGCGGTGCACCACCGGCGGGCGGACTCTGCCCGGTCGGCCGTGAGGTCGGCCTTGGTCACCACGAGGAGGTCGGCCGCGGTGGCCTGGCGGCAGACCAGCGGTCCGTAGGTCGGATCGGCGGCCCGCCGTACGACGTCCACAGCATCGACGGCCACCACCACGCCGTCCGGCCGGATCCGACGTCGGTCGCCGTAGGCGGCCACACGGTTGGGTTCGGCCACCCCGCTGGCCTCCACGACCAACCGGTCCGGCGGGCGCTCGGCCAGGACCAGGTCGCGCAGGGTCAGGGCCAGCGACTCGCCCATCGAACAGCACACGCAGCCGTTGGTGAGCTCCACAGTGTCGCCGTCTCGGGCCGCGACCAGTTCGGCGTCCAGGTTGACCTCGCCGATGTCGTTGACTACCACGGCGATGCGCTCATCGTGGGCGGCACGTAGCAGGCGGTTGACAAGTGTCGTCTTCCCGGCCCCCAACCAGCCGCCCAGGACCACCATCGGGATGCGCCCCGTCGGACCCCCGTCCATCGGTCGACCGGTCAACCGGTCAGGGGGTAGATCCGACCAGCCAGCATGGTGGCGCGGATACCGATGTCAGGCCAGGTCGACGGATCCCGCTCGAACGGGTCTTCCTCCAGTGCCGTCAGGTCGGCCAGTTTTCCGGAGGCCAAGGAGCCGACTTCGTGGTCGAGTCGGAGCTGCCAGGCCGCCTCGATGGTGATGGCGGCCAGGGCGTCGTACGGGCTCAGACATTCCTCCGGTCCGAGGACGACACCCGAGCCCGACACCCGGGTGGCCAGGATCGACGCCCCGAGCATCGGCTGGAGCGGCCCCATCGGCAGGTCGGAATGCAGGGCCACGCTCATGCCGTTGCGCCGGGCCGATCCCACCCTGGTCATCAGGGAGGCCCGCTCGGCGCCCACGCCCTCGGCCACGAACTGGTCGCCGAAGTATCGGAGGTAGTACCCGTTGACCTGTACAGCACAGCCGAGGGCTGCGGCCCGGCGGGACTGGGCCTGGGTCGAGATACCGAAGTGGTGCAGCACCGTCCGGTGGTCGAACCGGGGCTTCTCGTTTAGCAGTTCGGCGATGGCGTCCAGCACGGCGTCCACACCTAGATCACCGGTGACGTGGACGTTTATCTGCTTTCCGGCGTTCCAGAAGGGCCGCATGTGGTGGGCAATGCGGTCCGGGTCGACCATCCATGTCCCCTGGTGGCCATCGATGAAGCCGGGTTCCCGGAGTTGCATGATCTGGCCCATGAAAGCGCCGTCGGCGAAGAACTTGCCGGCGTCCAGGAACCGGATGCGCTCCGAGGAATGCTCGGCCAGGGCTTCGATGCGGTTGAACATGTCGGACCCGTACTCCCTCTTGAAGATGGGGGCCTGGGGGATCAGGTACTGGCGGAACGGGATGTGGTCGCCTTCGTGAACCTGGGCCAGCACCTCTAGTTCTCGGTCGGGCAGGGCCATGCCGCCGAAGCCGGCGTCGGCAATCGTTGTAACGCCGCCGCGGTGGACCAGGGTCGCGACGTCCTCCATGAGTACCTCGTACCGGCCGTCGGCGAAGAGGTCTTCTCGCAGAGTGTTTAGGCCCCAGGCAAGTCCGGACTCCCACAGCCGACCCGTCTCGAGGTCGATGTGGGGGTCCCAGGCCGCCCCTTCGGCGGCATCAAGCCACTCCAAGGCCGGACCGTTGCACCAGAGCTCGTGGAAGCACCTTGCCCACACCACGATCGGTCGGGTGGTCGAGATGGCGTCGAGGTCAGATCGGCTGATCGAGCCGTGGTACTGCTGGTGCCAGCCGTACGTCACAAACGGCTGGCCGGACGGGTGGGCAGCCTCCAGCTCGACCAGCTGGGCCTGGTAGGCCTCGTGACCGACGGTGGCCTCGACAACGCCGCCCGGCAGGTTCCACGACTCGGGGGTGATCCACTCGGTGGCTAGGAGGATGGCCATGAGGGGCGGATGGACATGCGGGTCGATGAGGCCGGGTAGCAGGACGGCATCGACGAACCGGTTATCGACCACGTGGTCGTGGACGTCCAACCAGGGCCGCAGCGATTCCAGCGAGCCGACCTCCACGATCCGGTCGCCCTGCACGGCCACCGCTAAGGCCTCGGGTAACGACCGGTCCATGGTGTGGATCCGACGAGCCGGGTAGACGGTGATCATGCCCTCGGGGCCTTCCGGTAGCCGACAGCGGTGAGGGAGAGGCGCCGGAAGTTGGCAATGCTGGCGTCGTCTAGTTCCTGGCCCTCGAGGACGGCCCGGCAGTAGATCGGGCCGAGGAAGAACTGCTCGAGGTGGTCCACGTCGTCGACCCCGGTGATCTCCCCCCGGTCGAGCGCCCTGTGGAGGATCTGGCGCATGGCGGTCCAGCCGGATCGGCGGTCGGCGTCCATGGCTCGGCCGATCTCCGGATCGTGTACGGAAAGCTCGAGCAGGCTGGTCGCCACCTCACGGAACCCCTCCCGGTTGTAGGTGTCCCTGCGGTCGGCATACCACTGGTCGAGCTCGGTGGCGAAGTCCCCCACGTCAACGACCTCAGCTCGGTGGCCCCACCGACTCAGAACGGCCCGGAAGACGGCCTTCTTGTCGGGCCACCGTCGGTAGATCGACGTCTTGGACACCCGGGCGGTTGAGGCCAGTCGATCGATGGTAAACGCCGACAGGCCACCGTCGGCCAGGAGCCAAATTGCCGTGTCCAGGATGGCTTCACCGCCCGGATCGGGCACAGCGGCACTACCGACCGTCACCGGATCGTCACCCTCCGCCGTTGCGTCGACCCTGTTTTCTGCCATAGCGTCCCCATTTCGGAGCCGTACACCGTGTTCTCCGCCACCCTTTCGGACTCGACCGACCGTCACACTGTCGGCCGGGCCTTGGCGGTGGGGTGAGAATACAGTACGGTTCCGTATCGTCAACTCGGTAAGGCCGGTGTGCCCCGCTTCTGCGGTGGAGCACCGCCAACAGATTCTGACATCAACAATTTCCGAAACATGGAGGGGACCCATGCGTCGATCACGACGTGTT